>JBKHAU010000131.1:0-7054 GCA_046542725.1 Opitutales bacterium | reverse complement strand
AGTCCGGCGCGGTCCGCGAGGGTGTCCACCGTGCCGGTGAAGCGGGTCCCCACGAACACGATCATCGCTCCGGCCGCACAGAAGAACAGCACCACGAGGAGCAGGGACATCTCATCAAGTGCGGGAATCATCGGCCCAGTGGGCTAGCTGGTAGGCAATGAACCCGCCCGTCCCGAAGGTGATGAGAAAGGCCACGAGGGCGAGCAGACCGTCACGGGCAATGAGGGCGAGACCGAAGGTCGAGAGCGCCGCCCCCGCCCCGTTCGCGCTGAAGGGGATCACCTCCATGAGCGGCATGAGGCAGGCGATCGCCATGCAGACCGTGGCGATCACGCCGACCGCCGGGCCGCGGCTGAAAACGGCGAGGCGCGGCCGCAAGAGCCTGTCGATCCACCGTGCGGGAGAGCGCGACCATCGGACCGCCCGGCAGAATTTCTCCGCCGACACGGACCGCTCGATCATCCAGCGCGGCAACCAGAAATACTTCCGGCGCATCAGAAGCTGCACCGCGATGAGCAAGACGAAGAGCGCGACCAGGGTCGGCACGCCCGGGACGTCGCCAATCAACGGCGCGAGCGTGACCAATCCGGCGAGCAGGAGGAGCGGACCGAAGGACCGGTAACCGACTTGCTCGAGGACGGTCCGCACCCGCACCCGTGTGCCCTCGTGGGAAGCCTCCTCGATGCGGTCGAGGAGGTCCTGCAGCGTCGAGCATTCCGAGGAAGACGCCATGAGGCTTCATTTTGCGAGAGGTGCCGGCAGCGTCAAAGGAATCACCACAATACCTGCCGCGGTCCCCGTCCGCGATCGCGACGGCGAGACGGTAAACGGCCCGTGCGTTCGACCCCTCCGCATGGTCCGAAACGGGTGGGCGCCCGGACCTCCCGCGCAGCCTCCCCGCCATCGTCCATCCGCCCCCTGGCGCCTTGAAAATCGCCCCGGCTCCGAAGGCATCGAAGGGCGCTCTTCACGCGCTTCGAGGCTCAGGTGAAAGCCTGCGGGTTGACGGACAGAACGGGCACGATGGTGGACGTGGCGATGGTCGAAGCGTCTGCTCCGCCGGTGTGGAAAGCGTTTACACGCAACGAGCGTTGCCGATGTTGAACGAGCCGCCCGCAGCCTATCCCCAGAGTTTTGGAGAAGTGAAACGAGTGCCGGACTTTCTGAGCTCCCTCCATCCTCCGTTCAGGGAATGGCGGGGTTGATTCCCGTCTTGCTACGAGCGAATAATCGACTGAATGGGACGAATGTCGCCCGACTCCGCGGCCTCAAACGAGTCGTGATCGGACTGGAAAACGATCTCCGATCCGTCATTTGTTCGGATTCTCTCCTGCTCGATGCAAGCATTGGCTCCGGCCGTCGCGCGTCCCAGAAGGACGGTGCGCAGTTCGAGCACCATGCCGCGCATCGACTCGGCCTGGGCATTCAGTTCTTCGGCCGAGGCGGCGCTCTCCTCCGAACAGGCGGCGTTAGCCTGAGTCATCTGGTCGATGTGGGCCACGTGATTGTTGATCTGGCCGGTTCCATCGTCTTGTTCCCGTGAGGCAAGGGTGATCTCTTCAATCAGCGCTGCGACGCGTTCAGCGATGCCCTCGTTCTTCTGCAGGGCTTGGCCCATGGATTGGTTGAGGGCAGAAGTCTGCCGAATGTGCTCACCCGGCGACCGGCTCCTCCTCGACGAGCAAGCCCTCGCCGCCCTCTTCGGCGAGGCCCTTTGACGGGCCACCCGGGCAGCTTTGCCTGCAGGTCACCTCACTGCGCCTTCTCGGTCGACTGCCGATGCCGTGGAGGTGCCGCGATTTGACGGATGGGTGCGTGGCGGCTGTGTTTGCTCTCGCCGACCTCAGGTGCGGGTGCGTTTGAGAGTGGCCTGAAGCTGGTCGAGGCCGTCGGTGAGGATTTTGAGTCGTTTGCGGTTTTCGTTGGCCTCGTCCTTCATCGCTTCGAGGCGGGCGTTGGCGTCTTTGTCGAGTTGGTTGAGGTGTTCGGCGAAGCGGTCATCGATCGATACGAGGTCTTGGCGGTGCCGCTCGATTGTCTTGACCGTGCTGTCTTCGCGGCGGCGTTGGTAACGAAGGCCTTCGGTGAGTTGCTTGCTCGCATCAGAGAGGGCTCCACGCATCTGGTTGAGGGTGGCGGCGCGGTCATGGTCGGCGGCTTCCGCGGTTTCAAAGAGGCGTCCGGCATGGGGATGGGGTGAAACGCTCTCGATCTCGGGCAGGGCAATCACGGCGCCGGCGGGGACATCCACGTTGGCGTCGAGGTGGGGGTTGGCGCGCAGGATGGCGGCCACCGCCCGCTCTTCGATGGCGGCGGCATCGGGGCCCTCGAGGCGGTAGGCGCGGCGGGCGAGGAGACGGACATCTTCGTTTCGAGGAGTGAGGTGGAGGTTCGTAGGCATGGCGATAGTTGGTGAGGAAAGCTGGTTGAGCACCGTTGAGGGCTGATGCGCTCAGATCATTTCGCGGTTGAACGGAGCGCGAAGGGGCTGGGGCAGGCGTTGGCCATTGATGTGAAGGGTGCCGCTCAAGATATTGCCCAGCGCAGTGTATTGGGTGGGCTCGGGAACGTGGGTAACGGTATCGGGGGTCGGCACAAAAAGGTGTGCAACGGCGCCATCGATGGGCTGAGCGGCCTCAAAGTGATTTCCGCTGAACACAATGTATTGGCCGCGTAACTCGGCCATGAGGCCGACGGTGCGAGTGAGGCGCACGGCGTTGTCGCTGAAGGTGAGGCGGCCGCTGGAGACCTGCACCAGCGGGACGGGACTGGAGCCGTCGAGGCGCAGTCCGCGCAGGCTGCAGGTGCCGGGGGCGATGGGGGTGGCGCCGAGACGACGGTTGCCGACGAGGTATTCCATGCCTGCGCCCCACGCAACGGCCCCGCCAGTCGGCAGGTCCGAGGTGCCGGTGCCGGGTTCGCCGTTCTCGCGCGGCGGGGGCTGGGGAAGAATCTGGAGCGCGCGCCAGAGGGTGTTGTCGCCGCTCGCCGCGGTGCTCTCGTGGCGGATGAGGAAGTTCTCCGTCGCGATGAGGTCGAGGTGGGTGCCGAGGACCGCAAGCGAAACGGTATCCCGCACGGCCCCGCGGACGGGTCCGAGATTGACGATGCGATTGCCGGAGAGGTGGGCGCGGCCCACCACAACCAGCTGGATCCCGGCGAGGCGCGGGGCGTTCTCGGCCTGCAGACCGGTGTCGCGCACGGTGTTGCCAATGAGCTGAAGGTCGCGCACGCGCACGAGGTGGACGGCCCCGGCGAGCGGGCGATCGTCGCTGCGGGCCCGCGTCATGTTGGCGGTGGCGAGAAACTGATTGTTCTCGATGGCGAGTTCCTCGGCCGTGGCGTCGGCTGTCATGAGGAGGCCAAAGCCTTCGAGGTCCTCCAGTTGGTTGAGCTTGATGAGGCCGGAGGCGAGGTCGGTGTCGATGAGGATGCCGTGCTCCTCGAGGCCGGTGATGCGGTTCTGGGTGATCTGGAGGCGTTTGAGGGGCAGGCCGGCAAGCCCGTCGCTGAGGACGATGCCGTGGCGCGAGCGGGAAACCGACTCCTGCCCGATGTCGTTGCCCTCGATACGGGCGGCATCGACCCCGCAGGTGATGGCATCGCCCGAGACGCGCAGGACGTTGCCTTGGACTTCGAGGCGCGAGCCATGGAAGACCTCGGCGCCGACGTAGCCGGTCGTGACGATCCCGCCTTGCTGCGCGTCGTTGATGAAGTTTTCCGCGATGACGGTGTCACCGAGGTGCAGGGAAAAGCCACGCAGTCGGATGCCGAAGTCCGTGCAGAGCATCTGGTTGCGCTCGATGCGCAGGCCCAGGGTGGCGAGGAGGGTGTTGTCCACCTCGCCGTCGCCGCTCTCGATCGAGGCACCCGCCACGCCGCCAGCGGAGAAGAAGACGTTGTCCTGAATGCGCGTGTGAAGGACGACCCCGCTCAGCCCGATGGCGGCCTTGGCGACCTCGCGCCCGCCAGCCTGGAGGAAGTAGCAATCCTGCAGGGAGACGTCCATCGAGTTCTCGATCGCGACGTCGGCGGTGCCCGGCTGGAGGCGGGAGGTGAGGATGGTGAGCCGCTCCATCGTGAAGCCGATCGAGCTGCGGATGTGGATCGTCGCGCCGGGGCCGGTATGGGTCAGGATCGTACGCCAGCCCTTGCCGATGAGGCGGACCGACTGCGCGCCCTCGATGTTGAGGAAGGACTGCGGAAGGTTGTAGATCCCGGTGTCGAGGCAGACCGTGCCGCCGGTCGCGCGGACCTGGTTGATCGCCTGCTGGATCGTCAGGACACCGCTTTCGTGCGACTCCGGGCTCACGCACACGGTGCAGCCACAGCCCCCTTCACCTTCGAAGCTCGGGGGCCAGAAGGTGCGGCAGTCGATCACCGTCCCGGGAAAGGTGACGAGCCCGAGCCGGCAGTAGTGGGCATGGATGCCGCGCGGGGGCGCTGCCTCGAGGATCTCGATCGAAGCATCGGCGCTGCGGGCAATGAAAACCCAGTGATCGCCCGGGCGGAAACGGGTGCCCGCGGAGGCGAGGGAAAAGGTCACATGGATGCCGTCCTCGAGGAGGAGGGAGGTGCCATCGGTCGCGACCGGGATGACGCCGCCGAGACTCGCATCGTCGAGGTCGGCATGCACCGTGCCGTCGGTTGTGCGGATCTGGCCCTTTTGGTCCCAACGGCGCAGGCGGGTGCGTCGGCCCTCGAGCGTCGCCCCACCGACCGAGGTGGGAAAGGTCCCGGCCGGCAGTGCCTCCGCGAGCGTGATCGTGCGGGTGGCATCGGTCACGTCGGCGATCTGTCGCAGGATGCCGGGGAGGCCGCCGAGTTCGCGCACATCGTCGGTCACCTCCACCCAGTCACCGGTCGAGAAGCGCAACTCGGCGTCGTGGCCGACGAGATCGACCGTCAGGTCGGTGCCGTTGATCGTGCGCACCGCTGTGGCGATGCTGGCGTTGTGCCGGGCCCACTTGAAGGTCGCGTTGCCGGCCGCATCGACGGTGTGGACCTCGACGCGGTAGAGGCGGTTCTCCAAGCCCTTGTAGCCGCCGGTGGGCGGCACGATGCAGGGATCCTCCTCGTCGTCGACCTCGGTCGTGCCGGTCGAGAGGCGGCCGCCGCTGGGGGCGATTTCCGCATGCCAGGCGGGGAGGTCGGAGTCCGGGGTGGCACAGGTCACCTCTTCACCCACCTCGGGCAAAACGCGCACTTGCCAGACCGTCTGCCAACGCGTCGTGCTGTCCACCCCGACGGCGCTCTCGATCAGGTCCGGCCGCTGGAGCGGGGTGACCTCGCGCTGCCACACCTTGAGGAAGACGAGGTGCGGCCCACCGCCTTGCGGAAGGGGGGCGAGGGCGCCAGCCTCGGGAAAATAGGGCTGAGCGTCGTAGCGCACCGAACCCTCTCCGCTGAGTTCGGCGAGGACCCCGTTCCAGACCTGGGGACCGGTCCCGTGGTTCTCCGCGAGGAGTCCATTGAGGTAGAGCCGGCCGGGGCCGATGAGCAGATTGCCTCCGTCGATCTCGACGCGAAAGGCATCCGGTGTCTCGGTCGGGACGGTGCCTCGGCCGATCGTGTCGACCGTCTCGGCGCGCCGGCGGCGATCGAGGATCTCGACAAACTCGTTCCAGTCGGCGTCGAGCAGGACCCGGCCCTGTTGCATGAGGACGGCGGCAAAATCGTTTTTCGGGGCAAAGCGTTGGCGGCTGATATCGGAACTCATGATCGTGGCAAAAGATGGGGGAGAGCGCGCGGAGAGACGGGGACTTCAGGAGGCGAGGAAGACGCCGGCCTCGAGGCCGAAACGCAGATACTCCTCGAGGCGGATGCGGAGATTGGTCAGGCGCTGGGGTTCGTAGAGGTCGTGCGTCGCGCCCATCGCAGCCTCGTCCTCGGCCCCTTCGCGGAGCTGGCGGGGGCAACGGGAGCGGAGTTGTCCATAGCCCGGATGGGCGAGGCGCAGGGAAGTGAAGGCCGGCTTGAGCGAGGCCAGGACCTCGGCGCGGATGGCCGCCCGATCGGCTTCGGGCAGGATGGCGTCGGGGCTCCCGAGGGCGCGCCTGGCAGCCTCGAGGCGGGTGCTGATTTCGAGCTCGGGCTGGCAACGGTAGCGCCGCGGAGTGCGCGCTCCATCGGGCACATAGCTGAAACGCATGCAGCCGGTTTGCTTGCGCTCGACGCGCACCGGGGCGGGCCAAGGGTCGCCCGCGCCGAGCGTGGCATCCAGAATCGAGTTGGATACCAGCTCCACCTGCGCGGCGTGGACCTTGCCCACGACGGTGCACTCCTCGAGCCGCAGGGTACCGCCGGCGGCCTCCGCTTCCCCCTCCGGCGGTGCTTCGCAACTGGCAAAGGCCACGCCCGCGCTGTCCGTCGCATCGACGATCGAGTCCGTTGCCTCGAGGCGGGAGAGCGGGTGGAGGCGGACCCCGCCGAGGATCGAAGGCGCCGCCTCGACGGGGACCCCGCCGGTCTCGATGACGAGACTAGGTGAGGTCGGCGCGGTGGGCTCGCCCTCGACGGTGAGCGACAGCCCCGGCACGAGTGTGCAATGGCGCAGGCGCAGCCGTCGCACCTCCCCCGTGAGGCGCAGGGTGCCGCCCGCGAGAAGGAGCCCGTTGAGGCTCACCTCGGCGTGCTCGTCCCCCCCGGAGATGACGAGGTCGCCGCCGAGCACGAGGGTCGGCCGGCGCTCGTCGGCCGCGCGCAGTTCGAAGCGTTCACCCGGGGCGAGGGCGAGGGTGAGGGACTCCTCGTAGCGGCCGTTGTCGGTGATTTCGAGCGGCGTGCCGGGAGTGCGGGCGTCGAGCGCCGCCTGCAGGCTCGCCGGCATCGTCACCGTCTCCACCGGTTCAGCTGGAAGCGAAAAGGTCTCGGCGCGCCCGTATTCACCACCGCCGATGGCCAGCGCCGTCCCGTAGTGAAAACTCACTCTCGGCGCCGCCTCCGGCGCGGTGCCGAAGGCCAGCCGACCGAGCACCGGATCGACTGCGACGATCCCCGGTGGGGGCGGCGTGTGCGCCCACGTCCCGCCATCGTCGGAGAGGTCGCAGACGCG
>JBKHAU010000130.1:0-7071 GCA_046542725.1 Opitutales bacterium | reverse complement strand
CTCAGTGTTTGAATAGGTCTGGGTGTCGCCGAGGACGGCGGCGGAAAAGGTGGCGCGACCTTCGCTTCGGATAAGGGGAAAATTCACTTGGGCGGGTGCGGGGCCGGTGTCCGGCAGGCCCCCGAAGCGCAGGGGGGTGGGCGAACCACCTGCCTTGTGCACGTGGAAGAACTGGGGAACCATGCGCCGGTCGGTCGGCACCCGCCAGCCCGAGGGCTGCACGACGAAGAGGTTCATGTCGGGATGCACGGGCAACTCGTAGCTGCCGTCCGGCCCGGTCGATACGACGTCGAGACCATTGGAGACGAGCACGCCCGGCAACCCGGGCTCTGCCTTGCCGCGGCTTCCGTCGCGATCGAGGTCTTCGAAGACCACTCCGCGCACGGTCTGGGCATCATTTTGGCCGTGGATCACCTCGGGTTGGGCGAACCAAGGCTCGGTGGCGGCAGCGGCCACGCCAAGCGGCGCAAGCATCAGAAGGGAGCGGAAGAGAGAGGCCATGATGGTTGAAAAAAGTTCGGCGCGAAGTTGCCGCCGTATCGGGGAAAACGAAAGCGGGGAATGCGTGGTGCAACCGGTTTTAACGCGGCTGTCACGAAAGCCGGCGGGTCCATCAGAGAAGGCAGTCGGGAACATGCGGTCCTCGAGGGCCCGCGGCGGGAGAACGCACCACCGTGACCAGGAAAGAAGTTCTCCCACGAACACTCGCTTCGACCCCCTTCTGTCGTGGCAAGTGGCTCGGTGCGGGATGAGCCGCGGTCCTGCCAACCGCTCCCTCGGCCGGGCGGCAGGAGCTTGTCCTCGTCTGCGCGCGCATGGTTGCCATTTCCCCGCACACCGCAAAGCTGGCCGCGATTTCCCCCAGAACATGAAAATGCGAACCAGCCTCCTTGCCTGCCTTCCCCTGCTTTTCACTGCTGCCGCGGTCCCCGCGCAGGACGCCGCCACCGCCGCCAGAGCGGAGTGGAAGGCCCTCATCGACGAAAACTTCGAACACGCGGCGACACAATACGCGCACCTCCTCGAGGAGCTCGAGAACCGCTCCGGCCTGCCCCGCAGCCTGCGCGATGAGGCGCTTTTCACGGTGCCCCCCGAAGATTGGACGAGCGGCTTTTTCCCGGGCGCGCTCTGGCTGGTCTTCGAGCACACCAACGATCCCCAGTGGCGCGAAGCGGCGGAAGACTACACCCAGCGCGTGGAGCGCATCCAGCATTTCACCGGTCATCACGATATCGGCTTCATGCTCGGCTGCAGCTTCGGTGAGGGGCTTCGCCTCACCGGCCAGCGGGAGTATCGCGACGTCCTCCTGCAGGGCGCGGGCTCGCTCGCGAGCCGCTTCAGCCCGGAGGTAGGTGCCATTCGCTCCTGGGACTTCGGGTCCTGGGGTTACCCCGTCATCGTGGACAACATGATGAACCTGGAACTGCTCACTTGGGCCGCCGAGGAATCCGGGGACGAGTCGCTGCGGGAGATCGCCATCGCCCATGCCGACAAGACCCTCGAGCACCACTTCCGTGAGGACGCGAGCAGCTATCACGTCGTCGACTATGATCCCCAGACGGGTGAGCCGTTGCATAAGCAAACAGCGCAGGGCTATGCCGATCACACCGCCTGGGCCCGCGGGCAATCCTGGGCCCTCTATGGCTACAGCATGATGTATCGCGAGACGCGGGAGCCGCGCTACCTCGAGATGGCCGTCCGCATCGCCGATTTTCTCATCCACCATCCGAACCTGCCCGCGGACCGCATTCCCTACTGGGACTACGATGCCCCGGACATCCCCGACGCTCCGCGTGACTCCTCCGCCGGCGCGATCATGTGCGCCGCCCTGCTCGAGTTGAGCGGCTTCGTCCCGGCGGAGAAGGCCTCCGACTACCGGGAGGTTGCCCTCGCCCAGGTGCGCTCCCTCTCGTCGCCCGCCTACCGCAGCGAGCCGGGCGCCAACGGTGGCTTCATCCTCAAGCACGGCGTCGGGCACATCCCCGAAGACCACGAAGTCGATGTGCCGCTGATTTACGGGGACTATTACTTCCTCGAGGCCCTGCAGCGCCTCCGCGATGACCTCGCGTTGACCTATCCCTGAGCGTGTCTGCCAAGGGGACTTGTCCCCGCCGGGTTGCGCCTCTCCCCTGATTTTGTCCCCCTGCGGTTGGCGCTCGGCCCATCCCCGCGCATCGTGATTGCCATGATGAAAGCGATCGGAATCGAAGCCCATGCGGATCAAACCGGAGTCGACGCCCTCGTCGACCTGGAACTGCCGGGGCCGGGGGCACCGGAGGGGCATGACCTCCTCGTGCGGGTGAAGGCCGTGTCGGTCAACCCGGTCGACACGAAGGTGCGGCGCGGTGGTAACGCCGAGCAGGGACAGCCGCGCATCCTCGGCTATGATGCCGCCGGAGTCGTCGAAGCGGTGGGTCCGGCGGCAAAAGGCTTCAACCTCGGCGATGAAGTCTTTTACGCCGGCGACATGACCCGTGCCGGATCCAACGCCGAGCTGCAGCTGGTCGATGGGCGGATTGTGGGGCCCAAGCCGCGCCAGCTCGACTTTGCCGAGGCAGCGGCCTTTCCCCTCGTCGCGCTGACCGCGTGGGAGGCGCTCTTCGAGCGCTTTGGGATCGACCGGGAGGGCGCGCACGCCGGACGCACCTTGCTCATCATCGCAGGGGCCGGCGGGGTCGGCTCGATCGCGATCCAGTTGGCCAAACTGGCCGGGCTCACGGTCATCGCGACGGCCTCGCGAGACGAAACCGTGGCATGGGCGAAGGAACTCGGAGCGGACGCGGTCGTGAACCATCACCAGCCGATCGGCCCGCAACTGGAGGGCCTGGGCCATGAGGGCGTCGACTACATCGCGAACTTTCACGACACCAATGCCTACTGGGACACGATGGCCGAGGTCATCCGCCCCCAGGGCAAGATCCTTTCCATCGTCGGTACGACGGGACCAGTGGACCTCGGCGTGTTGATGCTCAAGAGCGTCAGCTTCCACTGGGAGCTCATGTTCACCCGCTCGATGCACCAGACGGCGGATCTCGCACAGCAAGGAGCGATCCTGCGGGAAGTGGCCGCGCTCATCGATGCCGGCCAGCTCCGCCCGATCGACCGCCAGACACTCTCCCCGATCAACGCGGCACAACTCCGCGCCGCCCACGAGCAACTCGAAAGCGCCTCGACCATCGGCAAACTCGTGCTCGCCGGTTGGGCGACCTGAGCGGCATCGAAGGGGTCAAACCAATAAGTTACACTTCGAGGGGCCGTCCACCGGAGGCGGGAGGGCTTGCTTCCGGGGTCGGGGCGGTGCGGGCGCGGGTGGAGAGAGTCAGGGGGCGGCGGCCTCTGCGCGCTCCGGTTCGATCCACTTGTCGTGCTTCTTGATGAGGGCGATGAGCGCGTCGACGGCCTCGGTGGCGGGGATGTGGTATTGCACGCACTGTTTGCCGACGTAGAGGTTGATCTTGCCGGGGGCGCCGCCGACGTAGCCGAAATCGGCGTCGGCCATTTCGCCGGGTCCGTTTACGATGCAGCCCATGACGGCGATGGTCACCCCTTTGAGGTGACCGGTGGCCGCACGGATGCGCTGGGTCGTGGTCTGGAGGTCAAAGAGGGTGCGACCGCAGCTGGGACAGGCAACGTATTCGGTCTTTGTCGTGCGGGCCCGGGCACCCTGGAGGATGTTGTAGGCGAGGGTCACCGCCTGCTGGGCGTCAGCGACGGTTTCGACGCTGATCGCGTCGCCCATGCCGTCACAGAGGAGGGCGCCGCTGAGGATGCTGGCCTCGAGGAGTTGATCGCCGAAGTAGGCCCGCGCGTGGGGATTGGTCGCGCGCGTGTTGCGAATCCAGAGGGGGGCGTTGAGCCCGAGGCCCTGGGCGACCTCGGCGAGCTGACGATAGCGTCCCAGAGGATGGATACCGTCTTCCGAAGCGCCGCCGTCGAGGGTCAGGAGGAGGCGCTCGGCGGGAGCCCCGGCGAGTTCGGCCCGCAATTCGGCCGCCCCCTCGGGGGTGAGGGCGGGGGCGAGGACGAGGTCATGTGCCTCGGCGAAGGAAAGAAGATCGCGGAGGAGATCGCCGTCCTCTGCTCCGAGAGCGACGACCAGGATATCGCGTGCGGCGCCTTCCCAGCGCTGGGCAAGCAAACGCCGGGCGAGTTCGGGACTCAGTTCCCAGGCGAGAAAGTCGACGTGGTCCTCGAGGGCGTGGGCGAAGGACGCGAAGGCGGGGAACTCGGTCTCGACCGAAAAGTCGAGGAGAAGGCCCTCGATACGGGCGTCGCGCAGGGCGTTTTGCAGAGGGGCGACGGCTTCGGCGACAGCGCGGGGCCCATGCGAGACGGGCAGGGGCGCGGGTTGGAGCACGAGGGGCGGATCGAGTGGCCCCATCCGACAGGATCGACCGACGGTAACGGTCTCGATTTCACGGCGCCGGTAGGCAAAAGGATCGACGGGGTCCGGCGTGGTGCGGGCGGGGGTGTCGTGCCAGAGCGCCATGGCCTTCTCGGCGAGTGACCGAGCGACGGGGATCTCGGCCACCGGATCCTCCGTGAGGGAGACGCGAATGGTGTCGCCGAGGCCATCTTGAAGAAGGGAGCCGATGCCGATGGCGCTTTTGATGCGGGCGTCATCGCCATCCCCTGCTTCGGTCACACCGAGGTGAAGGGGGTAGTGCATGTCCTCTTCGGCCATCTTCGCGACCATCAGGCGATAGGCCTGGATCATCACCTTGGGGTTGCTCGCCTTCATCGAGAGGACGATGTCGCGAAAGCCGTGGCTCTCGGCGATGCGGAGAAACTCGAGCGCGCTCTCCACCATGCCGAGGGGCGTGTCCCCGTAGCGGTTCATGATGCGGTCGGAGAGGCTGCCGTGGTTTGTCCCGATGCGCATGGCGCGGCCGAGATCGCGGCATCGCAGGACAATGGGAGAAAACGCCTCGTAGAGCCGCGCGATCTCCTCGTCGTATTCGGAATCGGAATACTCGCGCTGGGCGAACTTCTTCTTGTCGGCGTAGTTGCCGGGATTGATGCGCACCTTCTCGACCCATTGCACCGCCTCCATGGCGGCGGCGGGGAGGAAGTGGATGTCGGCCACGAGGGGAGTCTCGGCAAAGCCGGCGGCGGCGAAACGGGTGCGGATCGCGCGCAGGGCCGCGGCCGCCTTCACGTTTTGGGCGGTGACGCGTACGATCTCGCAACCGGCCTCGGCCAGGTCGATGCACTGGCGCACGGTGGCCTCGACGTCGAGCGTCGGGGTGGTCGTCATGGACTGCACGCGGAGGGGATTGTCGCCTCCGATGCCGACGGGGCCGACGCGCACCTCGCGAGTCGGGCGCCGCACGGTGGTGAAGCGGGACGTGCAGTAAGGCTTCATCTCAGGATTCCTCCGCGGCGGGATCCGGGAAGACGATCTCGACCCGCTGGGCGGCGTCCGCTGCCTGCTCCTGGGTGGCTCGTTCGCTGCGCCCGGCACGACGCACGTCGAAGGTCGTGACGTACAGGACCATGACGAGGAGGAGAACGATCATGGCGCCCTGGAGGGACGCGACGATGCGCGGGGGGACGGGGCGGCCGACGAGTTTGCGATAGGTCGCCAGAGCGATGTGCCCGCCATCGAGGATGGGGAGCGGAAGCAGGTTGAGGATGGCGAGGTTGACGTTGATGAGGATGATGAGGCCGAAGACCGAAACCCACCCAAAGGAGACGGTGCGCCGCACTTCATTGAGGATGCCGACCGGGCCGCTCATGGCGCGAAAGCCGACATCGCTGCTTGGACTGATGAGCGCGCCGAGGGTGCGCCAGGTCAGGACGACGACCTCGCTGATCTGTTCCCAGGGCGGCATGTGAAAGGTTTCCATGGCGGGCGGCGCCCACTGGATCCCGACCTCGGGGGAGGTCGTGCCGTCGCTCATCGTGGGAACCTCAATCGGCGTCATCGTTTTTTCGATACGCTCTTCGCCGCGTTGGAGGGTGACCTGTACGGGTGTTTCACCCGCTTCGTCGATGCGCTCCTCGAAGATGAGCGGATGATAGACCCGTTCCCCGTTGATCGAAACGATTTCGTCGCCCTCCTCGAGTCCGGCACGGAGGGCCGGACTGTTGGGGCGCAGGCCCCCCACGACGAGTTCACGCGCCCCTTGGATGCCGAGGTGTCGACGTTTTTCCAGTTCGTAGAGCGCGGCGGGAAAGGTCACCTCCTCGCGCTCGCCATCGCGCAGGTAGGTCACGGATACGCGGGGACGACCGTCGGGATACTCGTCCTTGCCCAGGGTCACGGCGAAGAGGATGTCGCGAAAGCTCTCGATCGGTTCGCCATCGATCTCGACGATGCGATCTCCGGGGCGCAGGCCGGCTTCCCAGGCGGGTCCGGGCACTTCTTCGCCGCGGAAGTCCTGCACCGTCTGGCGCACTTCGGCGATCTGGCTGCTGCCGGTGTAGCGGGCGAGCGGCTGGGTCCAGAGGATGGTCGCGAGGACGAAGGCGAAGATGATGTTGAAGACCGCGCCGGCGACCGCGACCGTCACCTTGTCGGTCCAGGAAAGCTCGGGCAGGTCGCGCGCGGGCTGCTGCGATCTGCCCTCCACGGCGGCCATGTCGGCAAGCTGCGGGAGGAGGACGTAGCCGCCGATGGGGAAGAGGGAGAGGCGCCACTCGACCCCTTGCTTATCGGTCCAGCCAAAAAGCTTGGGTCCCATCCCGATGGAAAAGCGCTCGATCTTCAGGCCGCGCCAGCGGGCGGCGAGGTAGTGCCCGTATTCATGGACAAAAATCGAGGCGCCAAAAAAGAAGATAGCGACGAGGATCCCCAGAGGGGAGGCGAGGATCTGCCAGATGATGTTAAACGCTTCCATGCGCAGTGAGCGAATCGTGGGCGAGGCGGTGGGCGTCTGCTTCCGCCGCGATGAGTTCATCGAGCCCGGTGGGGAGGACGGGGTCCACCTTGCCGAGAACATGGGAAATGACCTTGGGGATCGCAAGGAAGGGCAATCCTTTGCGGAGGAAGGCCTCGACGGCGACCTCGTTGGCCGCATTGAAGGCAGCGGGAAGGAAGCCACCGGCGACGAGGGCTTCACGGGCGAG
>JBKHAU010000129.1:0-7147 GCA_046542725.1 Opitutales bacterium | reverse complement strand
CTCGAGAACGCTTTCGACGAGGTCGTAGGCGGTTTCGAAGTCGAGGGAGAAGGCGGCGTTGGCAAAGGGCTGGGGGAGGAAGCGGAGGGGCGGGGCGACGAGCAGGCGGGTGCCCAGGCCGGCGACCCCGGTCGCCTCGTTGAGAACGGCCGAGCCGATGGTTTCCTCGACATCGAGGCCCAGGCCCAGGCCCCAATCGGCAAAGCCGTGTAGAGGCACGACGACGAGCGTCTCGGCCTTGTCCGGCCAATTGTAGATTTTTGTCCAGCTGTGGTGGGCCCAGGCAGGCTGGATGTCGACGTCGGCGATCTTGATGAACATGGGTCGTGGAAAAGGGCGGACAGCCGGTTCTCGCGCCGCGGGGGACGTCGAAGACGGCCTCGGCGGGGAGGCGACGAGGGTGGGGAACCAGCCGTTCACCCCGGCCCACCTCCATCAGCATGAAGAGTGCCGGCCTTTGCCCCGTGGTTGGTAGAGAAGCTGCTCGGAGGGCTTAACCTTCATCATGTCTACTTTCCAACTCTCTCCTGTTCTCGAAGCCCTCGGTCGGATCCTGCCGGAGGATCGCGTCGTCCTGCGCGAGGAGTCGCTCGAGAAACTGTCCAAGGACTTCTATTGGTATTCGCCCGTGCTCAAGCGCCAGCTCGAGGAGAAGCGGGCCGACTTCGCGCTCAAGATCGAGACGCGCGAGGAGCTGCTGGCGGTCATCCGGGTGCTGCATGCCCACCGGGTGCCGATTCAGATTCGCGGTGGGGGCACGGGCAACTACGGGCAGCTCATTCCCCTCTACGGCGGCGCCATGCTCGACCTCTCGGGGATGGACCAGATCCTTTCGATGGAAGGCGGCGTTCTCCGGGCCGAGCCGGGCGTGCGGCTGGCGACGGTCGAGGCCGAAGCGGGCAAGATCGGTTGGGAGCTGCGCTGCATGCCCTCGACCTGGGTGAAGAGTTCCTTCGGGGGCTTTCTCGCGGGTGGCTCCGGCGGCATCGGCTCGATCACCTATGGGGGGATCGCGACGGGCGACAACATGGCCTCGGCGACGATCTGCACGGTCGAGGCCGAACCGCGCATCGTCCGTATCGAGGGGCCGGACTGCCTTCGCGTGATGCATACCTACGGGACCAACGGCATCCTCGTCGAAGCCGAGATGCGCCTCGGCCCCAAGCGCACCTACGAGCAGTTGATCTTCTCGCACGCAGACTGGGCGACGCTCTTCGACTGGACGAATGAGATCGCGCAGGACCGCTCCGTCGCGAAGCGTCTCGTGACCCAGTTCGACGGGGAGATCGTCGACGCCTTTCGTCCCCTCAGGAAGTATTTCACGGCCGGCGAGCACGTCACCTTCCTCCTTGTCGAGAAAAGCCAGGCCGACGCGGTGAAGGCGCGGGCGGAAGCCGCCGGGATCCGTCTCGGGCACGAGATGCCGCTCGCGTTTCCGCCCAAGCCGCCCTACCTGACGGACTACACCTGGAACCACACCACGCTCTGGGCGTTGAAGAAGGATCCGACGATCACCTACCTGCAACTGGGCTTCGGGGCGACGGGCTTCAAGGAACGGGTCGACCTGCTCAAGGCGCAGTACCCCGAGGAAATCTTCCACCACCTCGAGTTCACCCTCAATCATGAGCCGACGGAGGAGGCCACCGGCATCAGCTGCGGAGGGTTGCCCATCGTGAAGTTCACGACCGAAGAGCGGCTCAACGAGATCATCGACTTCTGTTGGGACAACGGGATCTTCGTCGCCAACCCCCACACCTGCATCCTCGAAGAGGGCGGGCGTCACGAGGACATCGAGGAGAAGCGTCGGCTCAAGGAGCTCTACGACCCGGCTGGCCTGCTCAACCCGGGCAAGATGAAAACCCACCGCTACAATCCCTTTGTCGCCACCGCCTGACATGCACCATCGCCTTTGTTCTCTCGCGCAACGCTTTCGCGCCGCCACCGCCGGCGCGGCGGCCGCTGCCCTTTTCCTCCTCGCCGGTTGCGGCGGCGAGGCGGTGGAGGATGGGCTGACCCCCGTCGTCATGCAGACAGACTGGTATGCCCAGCCCGAGCACGGCGGCTTCTACCAGGCCCTCGCCACCGGACTCTACGCTGAGGCCGGGCTCAATGTGCGCATCGCCCCCGGCGGGCCCAACGCCTTTGCCGCGCAAAAGGTCGCGCGCGGGCAGGCCGACTTTGGCATGGGGCGCCTCGACGACATCGCCCTGCGCATCGACAAGGGCCTGCCCCTCGTCATCGTCTCGGCTCTCATGCAGCACGACCCGCAGGGGCTCATGCTTCATGCCGACAACCCGATCGACAGTATTGCGGAGATGGACGGCCAGACCATCATGATCACGCCCGGCTCCGTCATGGTGCGCATGATGGAGCAAATGTATGGTCTCTCGCTGAGGATCCAGCCGCTCGATTTTGGCGTCGGCCGTTTCCTCGCCGACCCCGAGTTCATCCAGCAGTGCTTTGTCACCAGCGAGCCCTTTCTCGTCGCGCGCGAGGGGGCGGAGGCCAAGGTCATCCTCATCTCGGAGATGGGCTTTGACCCTTACCGCGTCATTTTCACCCGCCGCGAGTTGGTCGAGGAGCAGCCCGAGATGGTGCGCGCCTTTGTCGCCGCCTCGATCGAGGGCTGGGAACAATACATCGCCGAGGACGCCGACCGCAGCGCGGCACATGCGCTCATCATTTCCGAAAACGAGGCGAAGGACGATCCCGCCTTTCTCGCCTACACGATCGGTGCGATGCAGAAGTATCGACTCATCGACGGCGACGCCGAGGCCGGCGATGCCAACGGTCTCCTGCGCCGAGGACGCATCCAGGAGGGCATCGACCTCATGAACGAACTCGCCATCCTCGAAAACATCACCGAAGCGAGCGCCGTCTACACGACCGAGTTTCTTCCCCCTCACCTCCAAGCCATGCTGACGGAGGAGGAGCGCGTTCCCCTCGCAGCCAGCCACTAGTGTCCTGACAAAGTGTGACAGGCCTCTCGCCGTTCGGCTGGCCCCAAACGCGACGGGGCATGACAGGCAGTCAGGCCTGTCCGACGTGGCGCAGACAGTCCTCTCTGCGCGCTCGATGCCTGCGCCGGCGAGCGCTGCTCAGGGGAGGAGCCGCTTCGGCTTGAGAGGCAGTTTGCCTCGCCAGTAGAGGAGCAGGAGCACGCCGGTGAGGAGACCGCCGAGGTGGGCGAAGTGGGCGATGCCGGTGCGCGTGCCGGTGAGGCCGAGGACGAGTTCGAAGCCCCCGAAGAGGAGCACGGCGGTGCGCGCCTTGAGTGGGATGGGCGGAATGAGGAGCATGATCTGCGTATGCGGATAGCGCCAGCCGAAGGCCAGAAGCAGTCCGTAGACGCCGCCCGAGGCACCCACCACGGGCACCGCGGGAAAGCCCACATAGGGCATCACGAGGTGCAGCAGGCCGGCCCCGAAAACGCAGGTCAGGTAATAAAAGAGAAAGCGCCGTTCCCCGAAGTCCTGTGCGAGCGGCTTCCCGAAGCTCCACAGGATGAACATGTTGAAAAGGATGTGGAAGTAGTTGCCGGAGCTGTGGAGGAAGCCGTAGGAGAGCAGTTGCCAGGGCATGAAGGGCGGAAACTGCCACTGCGTGTTCTGCACCACAGGCATGAGGCTGAACCATTTGTCGACCAGCGGCCATTGGCGCGGGCCGGCCATCTCCTGACTGATGAGTTGCAGGATGAAGACCAGCGCGTTGGCGATGAGGAGGTTTGTGATGACGAGCGAACGCCCGCCTCCCGGCTGATTGAATTCGATGCGGCGCTCGTATTGGGCCATGGCGCCAAAGAGGGAGGGAAGAGCGCCCGGGTGCAACCTTTCGTCGTGGTTGGTTCCGGCGCGTGGCGCGGAGATGGGGATTTGCCACGCTGGGGCGAAGTTGCCTAGCTCCTCTTCATCCCATGATCATTTCGAAAGCCCCCATCCTCGAACCGGCCGAACTGGCCGAGGTCGAAGCCATTGTCGGCGAGTTCGGCTGCGCCATCCAGGTGATCCGCGGCGCCCATCGCAACATCTACGCGATCATCGGCGACGAACGCAGCGAGACGATGGTGAACCGCCTCCTCGGCCTGCCCTACGTCGACCGGGTGGACCGCATGGAGTCGGTCTACAAGCTGATGGACCGCCGATCCGACCTCGCCGGGCACCGCACCGTTGTCGGCGGGGTGACACTCGGCGAGGAGCCCTTTTTCATCGCCGGACAGTGCACCATCAACCCGGACGAGCCGCAGCGCTTTCTTGAAACCGCGGCGGGGGTGAAGGAGGCCGGCGCACACATGCTGCGGGGCGGCGTCTGGAAGCCCCGCACCTCGCCGCACTCCTTCCAGGGCTCGAACAAGTCGCTCGAGATCCTGCTCGAGGCGCGGCGGCAGACCGGACTGCCCGTCATCGCCGAGGTGATGGACGAGGACAATCTGCGCCTCGCCCTCGAGGCCGGCGTCGACGCCGTCCAGATCGGCGCGCGCAACGCCCTGAACTATTCGCTCCTCAGCGCCATCGGGCGGGCCACGGCGGAGAGTGACCTGCCCGTGCTCCTCAAGCGCGGCCGGCCGATGGCGCCGGTCGACGAGTTCATCGCCGCGGCCGAATACCTCGTCGCCTCGGGCAATCCGAACGTGATGCTCTGCCCCCGCGGCACCCTGCCGACGCTCGATGGCTATCGCAATCATCCCGATGAATCCATCACCCCGCTGCTCAAGGAAAAGACCTGGGCTCCGGTCGTGGTCGACCCCTCACACAGCGTCGGGCGGGCGAAATACGTCCCCGCGGCCTGCCTGGCGGCCATCGCCTACGGGGCGGACGGTCTCATCATCGAGACGCACGTCGACCCTCGCCACGGGATCGGCGACGACCCGAAGCAGAGCATCCGCCCCTCCGTCCTCGCCGCCGTCATCCGCGACGCGCTGGCGCTGTGGGCGCTGGGCAGCCGTTGGCCGGGCGCCCCCGTCGCGGCGGACTGAGGGCCGCCGGCAAGGTGGCGCATGCCGTTGCGGGCGCGGCCAAGCTGGCATACGGTAGTGGCGTGATTTTCGAGATCCCGCTCAATCGCAAGACCGCCGCGCTTGGCCTCAGCGCGCTCGTTGGGCTCGTCTTGCTGTTCTGGTTTTCCCGCCAGAGCGAGCGCTACATCCCCCCGGACAGGGTCCTTGCGAAGGCCCACCGGGAGGCCAAGCGGCACGATCTCGACCCGCATTTCATTTTCGCCCTCGCGGTGGCGGAGAGCACGCTGAACGCGCACGCCACCTCCTCTGTCGCCCGCGGCATGATGCAGCTCACTCGACCCACCTGGGAGGAGACGACGCACCGCCCCTACATCCAGGCCTTCGATTGGGGAGTCAACATGACGGTCGCGGCGGAGCACCTGGCCGATCTGCGCAGCCGCCTGGCGGACCAGGGTCGCTTCACCTATCCGCGCCTTGCCGCGGCCTATCGTTATGGCCTGGGCGCGTTGGCGCGCAATGACTACGACGTCTCGCGCTTTGGCGAACCGCCGAACCTCATCTACCGCGAGCTTTTCCGCGGGCAGATACCCTCTCCCCGCGACTACGGGGCTAGCGCCGGATAGGATCGGGCGTGCGCCCTCGGGGGGCGTAAAACCTTGTCACGAGGTCCCTTCAAAGGCTTTGAAGTAGGGCCCATGCCGTCCCTCGCCAAGTGGCTCCTCCCCCTCGTCGTTTTCGGAATCAGTGCGGCGCTCGGCCTCCGTTTCTTCTCGCCTCAGCCTCCGGAAGTGGCGATCGACGCCGAGCGCCTGCTCTACGAGGCGAGCGAGCACCTCGCGTCGGGCGACCGGGTGTCGGCCCAAGCCAGTCTCGACCGGCTCGACGCCGAGGTCCCCAATCATCCGGGTTCCCGCGCCTTGCGTGCCTACCTCGTGCGGAAGAGCAATCCGGTGCGGGCCGAGGAGCTGGTCGTCGAACTCGCGCCCGCCGACCTCACCGAGCAGGGCCGCGCCTGGGCGATGGAGGTCTGGCTCAGCCTCGACCGGCCCGGCCGCGCGCGCGAATTCCTCGGCGTGGTGCGACCCGACGAGCCGATGAGCGCGCCCCTCGCCCTCGCTTACGCCAAACTCGCGATCCAGGGAGACCGCGACGCGAGTGTCGCGCGCACCGCGCTCGAGAACGCGCTGCGGGTGGACACCCGGCATGTCGAAGCCCGCCAGATGCTCGCCGGCCTCCTCGCCGAGAGCCCGAGCGTGGTCGACCAGATCCGGGCCAAAAGCCTCGTGCGTGGACTCGATGCCGACGGGGAACTCTCCCTCGCGCTTCTCGGGCGCGTCCTCTTCGCTGACGGCATGCCGTTCTTTCAGGAAGAACTCGTGTCCTACGCCGAGCGGCTGATCCAGCACCCCGATTTTCCCGACTCCGAACTGGCGGAGAGCCTTACCTTTTTTCGGCACATGTCGGGGCGCTTTCGCGCCTTTGGGCGATGGGATCTCGTCTGGCGCATGGACCAGGCCCGGGCCGACCTGCCGGACTCGACCGACGATGATTTGCGCGACTATATCGACGCCGGCCTGCGGGTTGGGCGCACCGATCGCCTCGTGCGTCAGCTGCCCTATTTGCGCGATCGCCTTCCGGCCGAGCCCCGGGTCGATCTCGTGGCGGCGGTCAACGCCCATCTCGAGGGGCAGGACCGCGTCGCGGTGAGCCACCTCCAGCGGGCGATGGCCAAAGGTGAACCCAGCGCGGTCCTGCTCGAGGGACTGAACTACCTCGCCGGCGCCCGACGTCTCGGTCCCGAACTCGGGCGGGAACTCGCCGAGCGGTTGCTCTCGACCGAGGGTGTCGCACCCGGCGATGTCCTTCTCGGGGCCAACACCCTCCTGCGTGGAGTGGAGACGCCGGCGGCCCGCGAGGAACTCGCAACGCGCATCGAGGCGCGCTTCGCCGACCAGCCAGAGTTGCTCTTTCCCTGGTTGCGGGCGCAGGGCTTTCCCCGCCGGGCCCTTGCTCAGGGCGAGCGCCTCCTCGCCGCCGGTGAGACGCGCTTCGCCTCGCTTCTCGTTGACCTGGCCGCGGTCAGTGGGGAGGTCGCGCAGGCCGAGGCCGTGCTCGCCGCGTATCGCGACGAGATCGACCCCTTTGTCGCGCGCGTCCTCGACCTGCGCCTGGCCGAGGTGCGCGGAGAGACTG
>JBKHAU010000128.1:0-7152 GCA_046542725.1 Opitutales bacterium | reverse complement strand
CGCCCGCGAGTTGACCCCGCACAAGTGCCCATTCGGCCGCGAGGAGCCGCTGGTTGGCCTCTGGCCACCGGAGGAAAGCGTTTCCCGTCGCGCTCGTACTCATGGGATCGTGAGGGTCTGACTGGGGGCGAAGGCGGGGGGGTGCGTGCCGTAGTCGACGACGAGGCTTTCCACGTCGTCCACCCTCAGGCGCACGGGCAGCGGGCTGCCGCTGGCGAGGGGTGGGCTGGTCGGCGCGGTGAAACTGAGCGCGGTCGCCGGGGCCGCAAACGGCACGGGCGCAAGGGCGCGGCTCCCGACGAGCAGGCTCACCGTCTGGCCCTCCTGCACGGGCGGACTGCAGGTGATGTCGAGGGTCGCGACGGGACCGGCCGGGGGGACCGCGTCCACGCTGTCGAGCCGTGGGACGAGGAAGAGCGGAAGGCGGTTGCTTTCATGGTCTTCACCGTCCTGCTCGACGACGAGGCTGACCTCGAAGATACCCGCCCGCCAGTCGGTCGGGCTCGCGGGCGCGGCGGGCAGGGTGACCTCGACGGCGGTCGCGCCGGGGGTGCCGCTCGCGGGGAGTTCGAGCACGGTTTCGCTGCGCGGAGGGTGGAAGCGGATGCGGTGGTTCGTCCCATGGAGATGGTGGCCGCGGAGGGTGAGCGTCTCGCCCATGCGCAGGGCGGGAGCGGCGTTGAGCAGCGCGAGGGAGGTGAGGATGGGCGCGGTCGGCTCGAGCCCGGCCTGGACGTGGACGCCTTCGTCCCCTCCCGTCGCGGCCACCGGCTGGCCGCGGGTGAGAACAGGGAGAGCATCGCCCGCCGGATGGCTCGCCTCCACGAGCACGACCGAGACGTGGTAAGCGGCGGTGGGGCGATACGGTGACTGCAGCGAGGTCCAGATCTTGGACACCTCCTCCACGTTCATCACGCGCGGGGCGATGCGGATCTGCTCGAACTGCCGGTCGAGGCGGGCGGCACCGAGGGCGTCGGCGAGGGGACTGGCGGTGAGGGCGCCGAGCTGGTTCGCGATTTCGTCGCGCGTGATGACGGGAACCTCGTGGAAGACAAAGAGGGCGTGCCCGAGGAGCGCCTCGGCGTGCAGCTCGGCCGAGCCGTAGGCGGTGACGAGGAAGTGCAGATCGAGCGCGAGGCGGGCGTTGCCGAGGCGGTCTCCCCGGCCGTTGCGCACGGGCAGGTCCATATTGCGCCAGGCCGCGTTCTCGGTCGCCTGAAAGAGAAAGAGGTTGAGCCGGTCGGGGCTGCCCTCGTCGACCTCGATGCGGTCGGGCGGCAGAGTGGTGACATCGGGCGTGCCGCCGAGGACGGTGGCGAGGTTGTGCCGGCCGACGCTGTCCTGCAGGACTCCACGGAGCACGGCCGAGACCGCGCTGAGGGCCAGAAAGGTGCTCATCGCGCACCTCCTCCGGCGCGATTGCGCATGTAGTCTTCGAGGCTGAGGTGCGGCCCGGGGCGAGGCGCGCGCTTGGGCGGTGCGACCGGCGCGGGCGGGGCCTTGAACTCGGCGCGCAGTTCCACCCGGCCGATCGAGATGCGGATCGTGGGAGCGGTTTCGATTGATTCCGGGTTGGTGGGAGAGGCGGGCGGCAACGCGGGGTGACGGGCTGGAGCGGTGCGCTCCGGTGGCACTTTCGGTGGGTCGGCACGCAACGGATCGGCCGGCCGGCGCACACGGGCGACAGTGGCGGGCACTGGCATGGCGGCCTCGCCGAGGGGAGCCGCGTCGGGTGGCGGGGCTGAGCGATGCACGGCCTCGGCCGGAGACGAGCCATCGGAGTTATCCGCCCGTCGGGCTGCCTCGGGTGGCGGTTCGACCGGAGGTGCCGGTGCGGGGGGCACGGATGCCCTGTCCGGTAGAGGCTCCGGCGAGGGCGGGGCGGGCGTTTCGCGAGAGACTCGTGGCGGCGCCGCCGATTGCCGTGGTCTTGGCGTGATCCGGAACGCGGGGGGCATCAGCGGATTGTCGGTGGGAGGAAGGGAACGCTCCGGCGGCAGCGGCGTCGTGCGCGGCGACGGGGTGGACCCGGGCGGATCGGGGGCCTCCGCCTGGGGGCTCGAGAGGGGCTCGAGGCGGTCCGATCGGGCGAAGCCAGAGGGCTCGTAGAGCGTCCGCGGACGCGGTCGGACGGCCGGGGGAGCTTTGCCGGTAGCGCGGCGGGCGAGGCGGTGAAGGAAGCCGCTCATGCGTCGATAGCCTCGAGGTAGGCGGCGCGGCGGGTGGGGGAAAGGGCGAGGATCGCGGCCTCGCTCCAACCAAAGGCGCGGGCGAGCACGCTGACCTCGCCAAGGAGACGCCGGGCCTCGACCACGACCTCTTCCCAGAGGAAGGACGCGATGTCGAACGGCTCGGGCCAAGCATGCGCGCAGTCCGGGCAGCTCAGGTCGAGTTGTAGATCGGCGAGCGGATCAACGGTGGCGAGATGACGCTCGAAGGCGGCAAGGATCTCGGTCGGGAGCGTGCCTGGAAGACGCTTGGCATCGCCCTCGGCGGCTCGTTCGATGATACGGCCGGCGAGTACCGCGGTGGGCGCGAGGCTGCCGGGGTGCGCCACGGCCGCCAGGTCCCAACTGTCGGGCAGGCGGTAGGTGAGGCACCAGTCTCCTTCCCGCCAGGCTGTCGGAGGATTTTCACGACTTTCCTCGGTCGGTGAAAAGTTGTCCAGGATCTCGGATACACGCAGGTCGAACTCGATTGCGGCACCGCACGCCGGGCAGACCGCGAGCGCCTCCAAGCGCGGGCCGAAGGTGGCGGCGCGCAGCTCCCAGAGCCGGCGGTCGCGCTCGCCCAAGGGAAGTCGGGCGAGCGCGGCCGACGCGGCGTCGGGCGTCGCGGCCTGGAGGAGGGAGAGGGCGCGGTCGAGCGGGTGTTGCGCCGCGCCACGGTCCCAGGCCGCGAGGAGAGCAGCGGCAGTGAGGGGGGCGATAGACATGCAGCGGGAGACAGGAAAAGTAGCGCCGCGGCCGCTCAGGCGGGCTCGAGAAAGCTCGGTTCGGCCGGTTCGGTGACGTCGTAATCGCGTTCCCAGCCCTCGTTCTCGAGCTTGACCGTCTGGATGAGGACAGCGTTCGCATTGGCGTCGAGGTCGGCCTGGGCCTGGAACTCGGAGACCCAGCAGCGGAAGACCCGGTAGGCGAGGGCGAGTTGGCCGGCCTCGTTGTAGACGTCGATGATGAGGTCCTTGCGAAAGTCGGCGAGGGAGGACTCGGCGCCCAGGCCGGCTCCGTAGTTCCAGACCTTGTTCGCCCATTGCTCGAAGGCCTTGTCGTGGGTCACGCCGCGTTCGAGCGTGATGGCCTCGTACTCGGTGCGACCGGGCGCCTTGCGGCTGCTGCTCGGGTCGCCTCCGTCGCGGTGCTTGATGACTTCGGTGGTGCGCTTCAGCGCGCTCACCTTGCTGATGCCGGCGACGTAGCGGCCGTCCCAGCGGACGCGGAACTTGAAGTTCGCGTAGGGGTTGTAGCGATGGATATTGACGGTAAACGGTGGCATGGGAGACGGGGCGCGAGGGTTAGGATTGCTGGCCGGCGATTTGCTGGATGCGGAGGACGACGAACTCGGCCGGCTTGAGCGGGGCGAACCCGACGTGGATGTTGACGATGCCGCGGTCGATGTCGGCCTGGGTCGTGGTCTCGCGGTCGCACTTCACAAAGTAGGCATCGCGCGCGGTGGAGCCTTGGAAGGCACCTTGCCGAAACAGCCCCTGAAGGAAGGCCCCGATATTGAGCCGGATCTGGGCCCAGAGGGGCTCGTCGTTGGGCTCGAAGACGACCCACTGGGTGCCGCGGTAGAGGCTCTCTTCGATAAAGAGCGCGATGCGGCGCACGGGGACGTATTTCCACTCCGAGCCGCGATCGTTGTGTCCGGCGAGGGTGCGGCTTCCCCAGACGACATTGCCGTAGACGGGGAAGCGGCGCAGGCAGTTGATTGCCTGGATGTTGAGGGTGCCGTTTTCGAGGTCGGTGAGGACCTCGGTGAGGCCGCTCGCGCCGGAGACGCTGGCCTCGGTCCCGGCGGGCGCCTTCCAGACGCCACGCGCGGTGTCGGTGCGGGCGAACAGCCCCGCGATGAAACCGCTCGGAGGGAAAGGCCGGGAGCGATTCTCCTGCAGCGGGTCGGGTGCGTTCACCCAGGGAAAGTAGTAGGCCGAATTGATCGCGTCGGCCCCCGTGATCGAGCCGTCGGGGCCGCCCTGGAGAGAGTTGAAGTCATCCGCCTGCGCGCAGTCGGCGATGTAGAAAGCGCGGTGTCGGCGGCAGAAGGCCTGGAGCTGGGCGACGACCGCCGGCGTCGTCTGCGCGGGCACGCAGAGGATGTTGAAGAGGTCGACGCGCTCGAGAAGGTTGACTCCGCTGCTGCCGCCGCCGGCCTCAAGGGCGGTTTCAAAGTCCGCCGTGTCGGGATCGAGCACGGTACCGTCGGCGCCGCTCGTGTCGCTCCCCAGACGTGGTGAGGGCGTTGCGGTGTCGAGGGGAGGCGTCGTGCTCGCGCCGCTCACCGCGACATCGATGAACTGCGAAAGCTCGTTCACGACGGTCTCGACGGAGCGCCGGTCGTTGGCGTCCATCGAGAGGTTTTCAAAGGACTCGACGGGCGTCTCGTTGCCGTCGGCATCGACCTGCAGGACGGTGAGGCGAAAGCGCGTGGCGTCGTCGGTGCGGCGGGTGATGGCGACGGCGTAGTCGTTGGCCCAGGCACCGGGGCTGCTCGCGGTGAAGTCGAGCGTCGTGCCGGCGGTCTCCGAGGGGATCGCGACGGTCGCGTTCTCCGCGTCGGCATCGTTCACGAGGCGCACGATCCAGGCCTGCTGTCCGCCGTTGGTGAAAAACTGTTGCACGGCGTAGCCGAGCAGGCTGCGTCGATCGAGTCCGCCAAAGGCGCGCTCGAAGTCGCTCCAGCTCTGCACAAGGGTGGCGCGATCGGTGGGCCCGCGGGCAGCCCAGCCGACAAAGGCAGCGATGGAGGTGGCAACACCGGCGATGGAGCGGACGCCACTGGGGACTTCTTCGATGTAGACTCCGGGATAGGTGAGAGTGGGCGGCATGGGCGGGAGACGTTGGAGGGGTGGGTGGAGAGGGAAAATGGAGCGGACGCGGGACTGCGGTGGAGGCGGCGAACTACGGCGTCGCGGCGGCTCCGGGGAGGACCTGCACGGCGGTGTCCTCGGAGCCGGCATGGCTCAGGAAGAGGCGTTCGGGAGCGGCCCCGAGGAAGGAGATCGCGCCCGCACCGGCAAGGAACTGCGGCTGGTCGAGCGGCCGCGCCTCGGCGCTCGCGGCGTGGAGCTTGTCGCTCAGGTCGGTGCTGTCGGTGCTGTCGGTGTCGGCTGTGACCATGAGGAAACTGGCCGCGCCGGGCGTGCCGCTTGTCAGGGGGACCTCGAGCCCGCTGCTCCCCGCCGGCACCGCGACCTCGATCTGGCTGTAGGCCTCGACCGTGAGGATGTGACTATAGGTGACCTTGGGGCCGTTGGGAATCGAGACTGGGACCGAGAGCGAAAGCGAGGGCATGGGAGAAAGAGGAGTTGAGAGACGGACCGCGCGCCTGAATCGACCCACCGCAGGCGCTTTCGAGAGGCGCCGGCGGCAGAGCGATATTCAAGAGACGGGAGACGACCGAAACAGTTCCCCGTAACAACCGAAAATGATCGCGGGGCTCAAACCCAAAGCCGGCACTGGGGTGTCATATCTGGACGCCCGGGTGACCGCCGTTCGAAGACTGAGGTAATTAGGAGAGCTAAGTAAGATTATAAGCTCAGCTATCTATGGAGGAAGGTTCTGGCCCTTGTTCAGCGGTGAATGCGATTGAGTGCGCCCATCACTCCCGCCTCTATCGAAACCATGCATACCCCCCTTTCTGGAAAATGGGCCCTCGTCACGGGCTCGACCCGTGGCATCGGCCAGCAGATCGCGATCGGCCTCGCCCGCCTGGGCGCGAATCTGATCGTGCATGGGCGCACACACGCCGCAGCGGAAGAGACTGTCTCCCGCTTGGAGGAGTTTCCCGGTGAGGTGCAGGTCGTGGCGGGCGACCTCGGCACGACGGAGGGGGTCGAGGCAGTCATCCGCGAGGTCGAGGACAAGGTCGGGGGGATCGATATACTGTATAACAACGCCGCCATTTCGCACGCTCCCGAATCCGTCTGGGACCAGTCCCGCGAACTCTGGGACCGGGTTTTTCAGGTCAACGTGTTTGCGCTCGTGCGCCTCTGTCAGGCGTTCGGGCCGGGCATGAAGGCGCGCAAATGGGGCCGGATCGTCAACCTCACCTCGGGCATCGCCGACCAGCCCGACCTCGCCGTCTACAGCGTCTCAAAAGCGGCGGTGGACAAGTTCACCCGCGACCTCGCAGCGGAGTGCAAGGACAGTGGCGTGCTCGTGAACCATGTCGACCCGGGTTGGCTCCGTACCGACCTCGGCGGGCCGAACGCGTGGGACCCCGTCGAGCGCGTCCTGCCCGGCGCGCTCGTGCCCGTGCTCCTCCCGGACGATGGGCCAAACGGTCGCTTTTTCGCCGCTGCCGACTACAAACTGCTGGCCTTGCCCTAAAGCTGCCATGGGAGTTCCCCCGAGGGGGATTGAAATCGACAGGGCGAGGCCGTTTCGCGAGCGTCGACGAATGCTTCGTAACGCATCGGTGCGCAGTGCAAAGGGACTGCTTCGCGCGCGCGCCCGTCTGGCCGCGGTCGTCCTGGCGGTGATCCTGGTGGGTCTCGGAGGGTGGTTGCTGCGCCCCTCTCCGGATCTGGCGAGCCCACCTCCCGAGTCGGCTCCAGCCGTCACCACGGAGCCCGCGGCAGCCGCGGCGGATGACGCCGGAGCGGCCGCGGAGGCGGCGGGCGCTGTCCGCGGTCATCAGGAAGACGCGCCGGTCCTGCCCGGTCCCCCGGAGTGGCGGGCCCTCGTCGTGGCCCTGCCGCCGGAGGAGCGTCCGGAACGGGTGCTCGGCTGCGAGGTGTGGCGGGGGCTCGACTGGATGCCCGACGACGAAAAGGTGCCGCTGGACGTGTCGGGCAACCTGGAGCTGGCGCAACAGCTGAACGGCGTCTTCGACTCGCAGATCGTCGGCGGCAAGCGCTACGACCTGGCCACCATTGGCCGCCGCCGCGCCAACGCCACCTTTTTGGAGTCGCACCATGCGGACGCCGCG
>JBKHAU010000127.1:0-7165 GCA_046542725.1 Opitutales bacterium | reverse complement strand
TCGAGCCACCCGGGCTCGGCCCCCTGACCGACGAGGAGTTGTCGACGGAGACCGGCACCCCAGGCGAGAACGGGCTCTCGTCCGTCGAGCGGAGCGGTCGAGCGGGCTGGCCAGACGGAGGCCTCGGGAATGGCGCCCAGGGCCACAGCGGCGGAGCGCTGCCCTTCCTCGGTCGCGGCGAGCAGACGGAGACGCGCGGCGGGCCCGCGGTGGGGCCGTTCGAGGGCCGAAAGCGCGGTGCAGAGCGAGACCATCACCTCGCGGGCGCGCTCCAGACCCTTGGGGGGAAGCGCCTCGGGCCACTTCAACCAGACCTCCTCGACCCGGTCCCAGGAGGTGGCGAGGCGTGGAGGGGCATTCATTTTACCTCACCGTGCCCGGTGATGACGTACTTGTAGGAGGTCAGCTCCTCCAGCCCCACCGGGCCACGCGCATGCATGCGATCGGTCGAGATCCCGATCTCGGCGCCGAGACCGAACTCGAAGCCATCGGTGAAACGCGTGGAGACGTTCCAATACACCGTGGCGGAGTCCACCCGATCCTGAAAGCGGTGGGCCGTGACAGGGTCGCCCGTGACGATCGCGTCGCTGTGGCCGGAGCCGTAGGTGTTGATGAAGTCGATCGCCTCATCGACCGAGTCGACCGTCTTGATGGCGAGGATGAGCTCGAGATACTCGGTGCGAAAGTCCTCCTCGGTCGCGACGCGGACCTCGATCCCCTCCTCCTCGAGGATCTCACGAGCGGCTCCGTCGGCGCGCAGTTCCACGCCCTCGGCCCGCAGGCGGCGGGCAAGCGGGATGAGGTGCGACTCGAGCACGTCGCGATGCACGACGAGGTTCTCCGCCGTGTTGCAAACGCCCGGGCGCTGGCACTTGGCGTTGACCACGATCTCTTCCGCCATGGCGGAATCCGCATCCGTATCCACATACACACTACACACTCCTTCGAAGTGCTTGAGGACGGGCATGCGCGCGTGCTCCGCGACGAAACGGATCAGTCCCACTCCGCCCCGGGGAATGAGGCAATGCACATACTCGTCCATCGCGAGCAGCTCGCGGGTGGCAACCCGGTCGGTGGTGGGGATGAGACAGACCGCGGCGGAAGGCAGGTCGTGGGCGGCGAGCGCCTCGCCGATGAGCGCGGCGAGCGCCCGGTTACTGTGGATCGCTTCCTTGCCCCCGCGCAGGATGCAGGCGTTGCCGCTCTTCAGGCAGAGCGCGGCGCAATCGATCGTCACGTTGGGACGCGACTCGTAGATGATGCCGATGACGCCGATGGGGGCGCGGCGCTTGCGAATGACAAACCCCTTGGGGTGCTGATACTCGCGCATTACGGTGCCCACCGGATCGGGCAAAGCGACGACCTGGCGCAGACCCGCGATGATGCCCTCGAGCCGCGCCGGGGTGAGGGCGAGACGATCGAGCATCGCGCTGCTCAAGCCGGCTTCGCGGCCGGCCGCGAGGTCGCGGGAGTTTTCCTCCGTGAGCTCCGCGACGCGCGTCTCGAGGAGCCCGGCAAGGGTCTCGAGGACGGCGTTTTTCGTCTTCGTGGGAACCGCGGCGAGGACGCGTGAGGCGGCCAGCGCCTCGGCGCCGTAGCGGCGCACGAGCGCACGGATCTCGGCTTCCTGCGGGGCCGGCGTCTGCAGTGTCATAAGGGCCCAAGGTGGCGCGCCGGCCGGGCGCCTTCAAGTGCGAATAGACCCCCTCAACGGGCGAACTCCGCCTCGATGACCGGCCAACGGGACGCGGGCAGGACGGTGCCGACGACCTGCACGACCTCGGCGGCGACAAACGAGCCGTAATGCCCGCAGGTCGCAAGATCCTTTCCGCGAAGCCAGCCAGAGAGGAAGCCGGCGGCCCAGAAGTCGCCCGCCGCGGTCGTGTCGATGACCTCGGCCGCGGGGACCGGTGCGATCCGCGCGAGCGCACCCTCGCGCGAGGCGACGAGGGAGCCACGGGCGCCCATCTTGAGGGCGGCGAGGGGGCAATACCCGGCGAGGGCGCGGGCCATGGCCTCGAAGTCGTCCTCGTAGCCGAGGAGGGCGGCGGCCTCGTCCTCGTTGGCAAAGACGATGTCGACGTGGTCGCGCAGGATGCCGCGGAGGCGCTCGCCCGCGGCCCGCACGACCTCGAAGGAGCCGAGGTCGAGGCTCACCGTGCAGCCGGCCGCCTTGGCCGCCTCGAGGACCGCCTGCATGAGGCTGTCGTTGAAAAGCAAATACCCTTCGATGTGGGCATGGCGCGCCCCGCGAAAGGCCTCAGGCGTGATTTCGGCCGGGTCGAGGGTCGCGGCGGCACCGAGATGGGTCCGCATCGTGCGGGCTCCATCGGGCGTGATGAGGGAGAGACACTGACCATTGGCCACATCTCCGTGGATGAGCCGGGAAGAGTCGCCCCCCGCGCGGGCAAAGCTCTCCGCAAAATAGGCCGAAAGGGGATCGTTGCCCACCTTTCCGACGAAGGCCGTGTGCAGGCCGAGGCGCGCACTGGCGAAGGTCGTGTTGGAGGCGGCGCCGCCGGGCGTCTCCTCGATGCGGCCGGGCACGCGGGCGAGGATGGCGCCCAGTTCGTCGCTGCCGACGAGAACCATGCCACCCTTTTCGCCCTCGATGGTCGCGAGGAAGGAGTCTTCCACCCGCGCGAGCAGGTCGACGAGGGGCGAGCCCACTCCGATGAGATCGATCGATGCTTCGTTCATGAGAATCACGTCGCAAGATCCCCTGCGGACCTACGCGACCCCGAGATTGGTCACCATGACGGGCTCGTTGTCGACCTCGATAATCACCACATAGGTGCCCGCGCGGGGCAGCGGCACATGGCGCATTTCGTTGATCAGGTTGATCTTGTGCAGCGGGCTTTCGGCCTCGAAGGCGCGGTCGACGAGGGGCCGCGCAGTCGAGACGTCCTCCCCGAAGAGGATGCGCAGGTGATGGACTCCCTGCGACACGTCGCTGAGGGTGAGAAACCAGATCATGCGCGGATGGTGAGCGGGAAACTCGCGCACGCGGATATTGGAAAAACAACCCAGGAGGTAGTGTTTGCCGGTCGCCGGATCGATGTGCACCGCGTCGCACACCTGCCAGGAGAGAATTTGCGGTTTGTTCCCTGCCATGAGAGTGCGGCGGACGATAGGGCCGGCAGGGGTCGGTGCAACGCAAAGCCCTGGGACGGAGGAAAAAGCCTGAACCGTCTGACGGAAAACGGCTCGACGGAAGGAGGGTCGCACGCAGATTGAACCCATGCAGCACCGTTTTGACGTGCTCGTCGTGGGAAGCGGCATCGCGGGCCTGAGTTTTGCCCTCAAGGTCGCGCAGGCCGGTCACAAGGTGGCCATTCTCACGAAGAAGCACCGCGCCGAGAGCAACACCAACTACGCCCAGGGCGGCATCGCCGCCGTGACCTCGAGTTCCGACGACGTCGAACTGCACGTGGCCGACACCCTGCGGGCGGGAGACGGGCTCTGCGACGAGCGGGTCGTGCGCGCCATCGTGAGCGAGGCGCCGCCGCGCATTCAGGAACTGGTCGATCTCGGGGTGAACTTTTCCCATCTCGAGGACGGGCGGGTCTCCCTTCATCGCGAGGGCGGGCACTCCAAGCGGCGCATTCTTCATGTGCAGGACGTGACCGGAAAGGCGATCGAGGGCGCCCTGCTCAAGGGCATCGAAGACTCGCCCAACATCGCCCTCTTCGAGCACACCCTCGCGATCGACCTCATCACCACGCGCAAGCTCGCCCTCGGCGGCTTCGCCGTGCCCGATGCGGAGAACCGCGTCGCCGGGCTCTACGCCCTCAACCCTGAGACGCGTGCGGTGGAGGTCTTTGAGGCGCCCGTCGTCATGCTCGCCACCGGCGGCATCGGCCAGGTCTACCTCTATACCACCAATCCGGGGATTGCGACGGGCGACGGCATCGCGATGGCCTACCGGGCCGGTGCCGAGATCCGCAACCTGGAGTGTATCCAGTTTCATCCGACAGCGCTCTATTCACCGGAGGGCGACCGCTTTCTCATCAGCGAGGCGGTGCGCGGAGAGGGCGCCCGCCTGCGCAACTTCGCGGGCGAATGCTTCATGGCGCGCTATGACAAGCGCGAGGAACTCGCCCCGCGCGACATCGTGGCCCGCGCCATCGACAGCGAGATGAAGACCTCGGGCTCGCCCCATGTCTGGCTCGACATCACCCACCGGCCGGAGGACGAGCTGCGCCACCTCTTTCCCAACATTTTCGAGGCCTGCCTCAAGGCGGGCAAGAACATGGCCCACGACTGGATCCCGGTCGTGCCGGCGATGCACTATCTCTGCGGCGGGGTGCGCACCGAGCTCGACGCCGCGACCGATCTCCCCGGGCTCTTTGCCTGCGGCGAAGTCGCCTGCACCGGACTCCATGGGGCCAATCGCCTCGCCAGCAACAGCCTGCTCGAGGCCGTCGTCCTCGCCCAACGCGGAGCCGAGAGTGTCATCCGCTACCTCCGCCAGACCCCGGTTCACCTGCCGGACCTCCCGGCCTGGGCGGACGGCGACCTGCAGGACAGCGATGAGCGCGTCGTCATCGCGCACAACTGGGATGAACTGAAGCGCGCGATGTGGGACTACGTCGGCATCGTGCGCACGACCAAGCGCCTGCGCCGCGCCCAGACCCGCATCAAGCACCTCAAGCGCGAGATCGAGGAGTATTATTGGAACTTCAAGGTCGAGAGCAGCCTGCTCGAGATGCGCAACCTCGTGGAAGTGGCCGATCTCATCGTCCTCAGCGCCCTCCAGCGCCAGGAAAGCCGCGGCCTGCACTACACCCGCGACTATCCCCAAAAGCTGCCCAGCCCGGTCAACACCGTCGTGCGGCGCAAGCTGGGATAGGCACACCGGGGGCGGCGTGCCCTGCGCCGCGCGCGCCGGTCACCGCCGGCTCGCCATCCGCGGGTGAGCGCTCCACCTTTCCGCACGATGGAAACAAGCTATCGACCTTCGATCGCGATTGTCGGCGCGGGCGCGCTCGGCGGGTTTGTCGGCGCGCACCTCGCGCGGGCGGGGCATGACGTGCGGTTCCTCGCGCGCTCAGACTATGAGGCCTTGCGGGAGCGCGGCTGGCAAGTGACCCTCGCCGATGCCGAGCCCTTCGCCGTCGAGGCGCCCGAGGTCTTTCGCACGACGGCCGAGATCGGCGTCGTCGACCTGGTCGTCGTCGCCCTCAAGACCACCGCGAACACCGCCCTCCCCGACCTTCTTCCGCCTCTCGTCGGCCCGGCCACGCGCCTCCTCACGATCCAGAATGGCCTCGGCAACGTCGAGCAACTGTCCGACCTCTTCCCGGACAACCCGGTTCTCGGCGGGCTCTGTCAGATCGGGGTCGACCGCGAGGAGCCCGGCCGGCTCGTGAGCTACGTGCCAGGGGGCGGCCAGATCCAGGTCGGCGCGGGACCGCGGGCGGACGAGGCCATGGTGCGCGAGGTCGCCGCCCTCCTCCGCGACGCCGGGTTGAAAACCCGAGAACTCGCCCTCCTTGGCGAAGCCCTCTGGCGCAAGCTCATGTGGAACGTGCCTTACAACGGCCTCACCGTCGCGATCGGCGGATGCACGACCGACCACATCGTGGGAGACCCGGTGCTGGACGCCCTCAGCGCCCAGTTGATGGACGAATTGCAGCGCGCCGCCACCGCCCTCGGCTTCCCCATCGAGCCAGCATACGGGGCCAAGCAGCGCGCTTTCACCCGCAAGCTCGGGGCCTATCCGCCTTCCTCCCTCGTCGACTGGCGTGCCGGCCGCGCCCTCGAGGTCGAAGCGATCTGGGGCGAGCCTCTCCGGCAGGGCACCGCCGCCGGTGTCGACATGCCCCACCTGCGCGCCCTTCACGCCATCCTCCACGGTCTCAACCAGCGGAACAAGGCCTGAGCGACGCCTCATCGCCCGCGGACTTCCGCGCCTTGCCCTGCAAGTCCGCGGGCCGGCCAAACGCAGGCTTGGAATACAACCCGTCATGCGTTCTTCTGCGAGCCGCTCTCTCGCTATGACACGTCCTTACCGCGTTCTCCTCTCGCTCGGTCTGCTGGCCCTCGGGCTCGGTCCGCCGCTCGCTGGCCAGACCACTCAGCCGCCACCGCCGCCGGAGCTGCCACCACCGCCGCCTCCACCCGACACCGTGCCGGACCCTCCACCGAACACGGAGCCCCAGCCCCTTCCTCGGGCACCGACGATCTATCACTTTACGAAGCGCTTGATCGGGGGAGCGACCCCACAGCTCGAGATCGCGGTCGACAGTCCGGCCGACTGGACAGCGCGCTTCGAGACGTCCACCGACCTGCTCCAGTGGACGCTCCACACGTCCGCCACGGACACGCCCAACACCGCCCTCCTCGCCCTCCCCGCGGACGGGCCGCTCTACGTCCGCTACGGCTACCGCTACACCCCGGGAAGCTGAAACGGGCGCATTCACGGTTGCCACGGCGGGATGCAGGGCGAGCCTTGGCGGCAATGAACGAGTCCCCTGCCCTGCCCGACCTGATCGCCCTGCGCACCGTCGCGACCGAGGCGGCCCGCACCGCCGGCGCGGTCTTGCGCGAAGGTGCCGACACCCTGCGTGAGGTGACCTACTCCGACGCCCGCGACGTGAAGCTGCGGGCCGATACGACGGCCGAGCAGCTCATCCGCGAGCGGCTCGCCGGCGCGACCGACATTCCCGTCTATGGCGAGGAGCTGGGAGGAGACGCCCGCCTCGTCGAAGAGGGTGCCCTCCTCTGGGTGGTGGATCCTCTCGACGGCACTTTCAACTACCTGCGAGGCCTCCCCATCTGTGCCGTCAGCATTGGCCTCATGCGCGGCACCGAACCGCTTCTCGGGGTGATCTACGACTTTCACCACGACGTCCTGCTCGCGGGCAGCACAGCCGAGGCGCTCACCGCCAACGGCCAACCCATAGCCCCCGCCTGGGCCACCTCGCTCGACCAGGCGGCGCTCTGCACCGGCTTCCCGGCGGGGCTCGACCGCAATGCCGCAAGCCTTCAGCGCACCCTCACCCTCCTCGCCCCCTACAAAAAAGTGCGCATGGTGGGCAGCGCCGCGATGGCCCTCGCGATGGTCGCGGGCGGTCAGGCCGACGCCTATTTCGAACCCAGCATCCGCCTCTGGGATGTGGCCGCCGGGCTGGCGCTGGTGCAAGCCGCCGGCGGCGTCTTC
>JBKHAU010000126.1:0-7167 GCA_046542725.1 Opitutales bacterium | reverse complement strand
GTGGCTGTAGCCGCGGGCGCCGCCGTCGGCATATTCAAAGGCACGGTTGCCCCCGCTGCCGAACCAGCCGCGAAGTCCGCCGTCGGGCCCGGTGCCGCCCGTGTTGGGCGCGCGGTAGCCGCTCGCACCATCGGCCCCGCGGGCGCCGGTCTTGCCTTCCACGCCGTTCTTGCCGGAGATGCCGGGATTGCCGTCCGCGCCGCTGCCCGGCTGCGAGAGGATCGGATAGGGAATGAACGAGTCCGACCATGTCAGCCGGCCGCGTCCACCGCCGTTGCCCCCGCCGCCGCCGGTGCCGCGATCGCCGCGTGCTCCGTGGTCGCCCCCCGCGCCGCCATCGCCGGGCCGCCCACCGCCCGGGCCGTGCGTGAGGCCATCGGCCGAGACGTCGATGCGGGCGCCCTCGGGAATGATCACGTCGCCGCTGACGGTGAACGAAATGGCGGCCAAGCCCTCTGCCACGACGACGTCCGTCGCCTCGAAGGCGAGGTCTCCGGCGAAGAGGAAGCGGGCCCGTCCATTGTAGACCGTGGCGGTGTAGGGTGTGCCGCGGAAGTCTCCCGCACTGTCGACGCCGTCGAGATAGATCGTGGCGTCGTCGCTATCGATGACGACATTAGGCTGGACGACTGCCACCGGCGGAGTGTTACCCCCGTCGACCACAGTCTGCGCCCAGAGCGCTGGAGGCAGGCTGCAGGCCAAGCCAAGGACGAGGGTGAGTAAGCGGCAGAGGGGGTGAGGAAGAGATGCCATGAGACGAAGGGATCGAGGTGGGCGAGAGGACCCGTGCGGCGGGTGATGAGTGCCTCCAGTCTATCCCTTTCGGTCGTCGCCCGAAATACCCCGAAGGGAGTAGCCCTCGCTCGCAGGGCTGCCCCGAAGGGAGTATGGCGCTGCGTGCGCGGGCTTGCTACGATGGCCTCGATGCTGCTATCTGCCCGCGTCCCGCTCATGTTTCTCCTTCGTCTCTGCCTTCTCACGGGCGTGCTGTGTGGTGTGCGCCCGTATGTCTTTGCCGCCAGCAAGTCCGCCCTTTCCGAACTCGGCCTGCCCGGCATCAGCTACTTCGCACCCTCCGACTACCGCGGCCACAGCCAGGTGTTCCAGGTGGCGCAGGATGCCGGCGGGGTCATCTACGTGGCCAACTTCGGTGCGGTTCTCACCTACGACGGAGAACGCTGGGGGCGTATCACGGTGCCGGATACGACGTTTCTCTATGGCTTGGCGGTGTTGCCCGATGACCGCCTTGCCGTCTGTGGGGTCGGGCAGATCGGGCTCATCGAGCCGGACAGGCAGGGTGGTCAGGTCTTCCGCTCCCTTCTCCCCGAGCTGCCGGAGGCTTACCGCGAGGTGGGCGAGGTGTGGGACCTGTATGCGACTCCCGACGGCCTCTTTTTCTTCACGCGCGAGCACATGATCCGCTGGCACGAGGGCGCGATGCGCGTCTGGCCGTTCGACACGGAGAAGATGATCTACGGCTTCTGGAGTGGCTCGCACATCTATATCCAGAACCTCGATCAAGGGCTCTTTCGTCTCGAGGGCGAGGAGATCGTGGCGGTGAGCGACGCTCCGCTCCTGCGCGATCCCGGCCCGCGCATGATCGTGGAATGGGAGGACGGACGTCTCCTTGTCGTGACGATGCGGGAGGGTCTTTGGCTCCTCGACCGTGATGGAACCCTCGCGGCGTGGCCGACGGATGCGGATGCGGTCCTGCGCAAAGGAGTGTTCAACCGAGGGCTCGTCCTCGAGGACGGGGGGCTGGCGCTCGGGCTTTTTCATGGCGGCGTCGCACTTCTCGCCCGGGATGGCTCCTTCGAGCGTCTTCTCGTCGAGGAGACCGGGCTTCCGCAGAACTCGATCACTCATCTCGGCCTCGATCGCGAAGGCGGGCTCTGGTGCTCGCTCGGCAGTGGGCTGGCGCGCGTCGACCTCGCCGGCGGACTGACCTATTACGACCGGCGCAACGGCCTGCCTGCGCTCGTCGTCACGAAGATCCTGCGCCACGAAGGCAGCGTTTACCTCGCCTCGAACAGCGGCCTGTTTCGCCTTCGTCCGGTCGCGCCGCCCGCGGTGCCCCAGTGGGAGCGGGTGCGGGAGGTGACGGGAGAGATGTATGACCTCGTGGAGCATGAGGACGATCTCTTTGCTGCGGTCCAGGGCCGCGTCATGCGGATTGAGGGTGAAACTGTATCCACTGTATGGGACGAACCGGACCTTGTCTGGGCAGTGGTGCCCTCGGTGCATGACCCCGATCGGATTTACGTCGCGGGTCGCGGTGGGCTCGGCACGATCGAGCGGGTCGACGGGACCTGGCGTGAAGGCGGTGCGGTGCCCGGCGAACGCATCTACGCGCAGTCGGTCGTCGAGATGCCGGACGGGACGGTTTGGGTGGGTACGCAGGGTAGCGGCGTGTGGCGTTTCACGAGCGAGGGCAAGGGACCGGGGTGGCGTGAGGAGGCGCGGCGTGAGCAGTTTTTTGGGGAGGCCGGTCTGCCAACGAACGCCCCTCTCAATGTCGTTTCGGAGGAGGGCCGCCTGTCTGTCGCGAGCTATCTTGGGACGTTCGACTTCGATCCGGCGTCAGGGTTGTTTTTGCCGCGTGAAGCGGTGGATGATGAGATGCCCCCGATCGAAGGGTGGCGGTGGGATGTGAAGGTCGAGGGACTTGGGGGCTCGACCTGGGGCTCGGTCTATCCGGTCGAGGGCGCGGACGATGACTTCAACTTGTATTACGGCCGTCAATACGTCGAAGAGGACGGTGAGACCGCTTGGGAGTGGATCCCGCCGGGCCTGTTTGAGCCGGTCGGCGGCGTGCTCTACCAGTATGTCGAGGAGGTCGACGGCGAGGCCGTCATGTGGGTGGGGGGCTGGAACGGTTTGGCCCGCTGGGAGCTCGAGAGGGCCCCGCGGGGTCGCCTGCCGCCGCCGCTCGAGCCGCAGGTGCGGGCGGTCACGCTGGAGGACGGACGGCGTCTCTTTGGCGGGGTGCCGGGAGCGGCCCCGCCGGAGATCGAGCATGTGCGGAGTGCCCTGCATTTTGCATTTGCCGCGCCGGTCATGGGCGAGGGCCTGGCACCGCAGTACCGCACCCGCATGCGCGGCTACGAGGAGGACTGGAGCGCGTGGGGCGAGGCCTCCGAGCGGGCCTTCACCAACCTGCCGGAGGGCGAGTATGTCTTCGAGGTGGAGGCGCGCACCGTCTTTGGCGCGGCCGTCATGCCGGCGCAGTGGGGCTTTTCCGTGCTCCCACCGTGGCATCGCAGTGGGTGGGCCTATCTCAGCTATGCTTTTCTCGCGGCCTTGGTCGTCTGGCTGATTGTGCAGTGGCGCCTCCTCGTCCTGCGGCGGGAAAATGAGCGGCTCGAGGCCCTCATCTCGGTGCGCACCGCCGACCTCTTGAAGAGCGAACGCGACCTGCGCGCGGCGCGGGACGAAGCGAATCGGGCAAACCGGGCAAAGAGTGCCTTCCTCGCGAACATGAGCCATGAGCTGCGCACACCGCTCAACGGCATCCTCGGCTATGCCCAGGTGCTCACACGCGACCGCGAACTCTCGCCGCGCAACCGCGAGCGCGTCGGTGTGCTCGCCCGCAGCGGGCAGCATCTGCTCAAGCTTATCAACGAGGTCCTCGACCTCTCCAAGATCGAGTCCGAGCGGTTCGAACTGCGTCCCACGACGATCGAACTGGAATCCCTCCACGCGGCCGTCGACGGGATGTTTGGCCCCCGTCTGGAAGAGAAGCAGCTGCAGTTTCAGACCGTGCGCGGACCTGGCCTGCCCGCGCGGGTGCGGCTCGACGAGCAGAAGGTCGAGCAGGTGCTCTTCAACCTCCTCGGCAACGCCGTCAAGTTCACGGAGGAGGGCGGGGTGCTCCTGCGGATCGAGCATCGCCCGGGCCCGCGCCTGCGCTTCACCGTCGAGGACACCGGGCGTGGCATCCCGGAGGAGGCCCTCGAGTCCATTTTCGAGCCCTTTCAACAGGCGGGCCGTGGACCTTCGGCGGAGCCGGGCACGGGTCTGGGCCTTGCCATCTCGCGGCGCCTCGTCGAGGCGATGGGCGGGGAGATCGGGGTCGAGAGCCGGGTGGGCGAGGGGAGCCGGTTTTGGTTCGAGCTGCCGGCGCCGGTCGTGGACGAAGCGGTGGCCGCTCCCCGCGCGGGCGAAGCGGCGGAGATCTCCGGCTACCTGGGGCCGCGCCGGCGGCTCCTCGTGGTCGACGATGTGGCGCTCAACCGCGAGGTCGTGCGCGAGTTGCTCGAGCCTCTTGGGTTTGCGATCGACGAAGCGGCGGAGGGGGGCGCTGCTCTCGAGAGCATCGTCCGCCGGCGCCCGGACCTCGTTTTCCTCGACATGCGCATGGCGCCGATGGACGGGGCCGAGACGGTGCGGCGGTTGCGCGCGCTGCCCGCGGGCCAGGATCTTCCGGTCGTCGCCTACTCCGCCAGCGCGCTCAATTTCACGCGTGAGGACGCGCGCGCCCTCGGCTGCGATGACTTTGTCGCGAAGCCTTTCCGCTGGGAAGAGCTCACGACCAAGCTCGAGACGCTGCTCGGTCTCACCTGGACCTACGAGGAGAGCGTCGCCTCGGCCGGGGCGGGTGAGGTCTCGCTCGCCACCGGAGACCTCGAGCAGCTGCGCGCACTGGCCCATCGCGGGGAACCCGCCGGGATCAAGCGACTGCTCGAGGACCTGCGCGTGCGCGAGCCCGAGGCACGGCCGCTCCTCGACGAGCTGCTCGGCCTCGTCGGTCGTTTCCGCCTGCGCGAACTCGGAGAACGCCTGCACCACCTCCAGCCTCGCCCGTGAGCCCGCTCCCATGCCAGCGACCGCCAAGACCGCTCTGCGCGCCACCATTCTCCTCGTCGACGACGTGCCGGAGAATCTCGCCGTGCTTTTCGACATGCTCGATGGCGCGGGTTTTGAGGTCCTCGTGGCGGAGAGCGGCCTCGTCGCCCTCGAGCGTCTCCCGGAACTGGCACCCGACCTCGTCCTCCTCGACGTGCGCATGCCGGGCCTCGATGGATTCGAGGTCTGCCGCCGCCTCAAAGCGCAGCCGGCGTATGCGGAGACCCCCGTCATCTTCATGACCGCGCTCAACGAGACGGTCGACAAGGTGGCGGGCTTTGCCGCCGGCGCGGCGGACTATGTGACCAAGCCTTTTGAGGTGGAGGAGGTGCTTGCCCGGGTGCGCTGCCACCTCCAGTTTCGGGCCCTTCAGCGCGAACTGACCGCGCGCAACGCGACCCTCGCCCGCGAAGTCGAGCGCCGCCGCGCGGCCGAGCGCCAACTCGAGGACTCGCTCGACCAGGCGATCCTCGTCGTGACCCCGGCCGGCCGCATCCAGTTTTGCACCCGGCGCGGATGGGACCTGCTCGCACGCTGGTTTCAGGATGACGAGACGGGTGCCCTGCCGAAGGCGCTCGGCGCTTGGCTGCAGGCGGGCCCGGACCAGCCGCTCGCCATTGAGCGGCCGGAAGGTCGCCTCGTTGTTCGCTACTTCGGCGAAGCCGGGGGCGACTGGAAGACCTGCATGTTGCGCCTCGATGAGGAAATGGCGATCAGCTCGCCGGAGCCCCTTCGCGCCCTGGGCCTCACTCCGCGCGAGGCTGAGGTCCTCTTTTGGCTCATGCAGGGCAAGACCAGTCCCGAGATCGCCATCATCCTCGAAGCGGCTCCGAACACCGTGAAGAAGCACGCCCAGCACATCTTCGCCAAGCTCGAGGTCGACAACCGCACCGCCGCCGCCCTCCGCGCCTGGGAAATTCTCGGCCCGGCGCCACCATAGGATCTTTTCTGCCGCCCGGTGGACGAGGCGGCACGGCCACGAGGGGAACGCTCACAAGGCCACGTGACGAAAGGAGACTTCGCGTAAGCTCCGTCCCTTTCACTCCCCTCCGCCCCGCGCCTCATGTCTCGTTCACCGGGCGTTCTATGGTTGAATGATGAGTGATGAAGGACTGATGACTGATGAATGGAGAATGGACCTCGGACGGCCGCCGTATCCATTCTTCACCACCCTTGATTCATCATCCATCACTCATCATTCATCAGTCCCATTCATGACCCTCGAAGAACGCCTCGCCACCTACCTCGACTGCGCGCCGCAGATCGATGAATCCGCCTTTGTCCATCCCTCCGCCGTGATCATGGGCGATGTGCGCCTCGGGCCGCTGAGCTCGGTCTGGCCGACCTGCGTGCTGCGCGGCGACATCAATACGATCGAGATCGGCGAGGGCTCCAACGTGCAGGACGGGACCATCGTGCATCTCGCCGACGACTACGGGGTGAAAGTAGGCAAATACGTCACGATCGGCCACAAGGCCATGATCCACGCCTGCACGATCGAGGACGAATGCCTCATCGGAATGAGCGCGACGATCCTCGACGGCGCTGTCATCGGCGCGCGCTCCATCATCGGGGCGGGCGCGGTCGTGACCGGAAAAACGATCATCCCCCCCGGCTCCCTCGTCCTCGGCACGCCCGCCAAGGTCGTCAAAACCCTCGACGCCGCCACCCAGGCGAAAGTCCGCGAATGGGCCGAGAAATACGTCGGCGTGAGCCGCGGCTTCCTCGCGCGGGGTTACGGTGTGAAAACGGCCTGAGAGGTTTTTGGCTCACCACAGTGGGCACAGAGAGCACAGAGCAGGCGTGGAGTGGCTCCTTGAAGGAGCAGCGCGGACCTCTTTGCCGGCGGTATTCGTGAAGAGGCTGTGTACTCTCTGTGGTGATGAGAGATCGGGCGTCCCGGTCCGGGGTGCTCAGCGCTTCTTCTTCTCGAGCGCGGCGGAGAACCAGTCGTCCTGCAGGGCTTCGGGCTTGCGCGGGGCGCGGTCGGTCTTGTTGCCCTCGCGGGGTGGACGGTTTCTGTCGCGGCGGCCGTTGCCCTTGGGCGCGCCCTGCTCCCCGCGCCGCTGGCGGGGGCCGAGTTCGGGATTGGAGCGCATGGAGAGGCCGATGCGTTTCCGCTCGAGGTCGACCTCGACGACCGTGACCTGGACCTTCTGGCCGGGTTTCACGATCGAGCCCGGGTCGCTGACGAACTTGTCGGCGAGCTGCGAGACGTGGACGAGGCCGTCCTGATGCACGCCGATGTCGACGAAAGCGCCGAAGGCGGTGACATTGGTCACGAGGCCGGGCAGCTTCTGGCCGAGGTGGAGGTCTTCGGGC
>JBKHAU010000125.1:0-7176 GCA_046542725.1 Opitutales bacterium | reverse complement strand
GGCCCGCAATCCGGCACGAATCTGCCCGGTCTGGTGGCGGATCCGCCGACGCAGGAAGAAGGTCCAGAGAAGAATCGCCCCGATCGCCCCGGCGGCTATCGTGAGGCCTCGCAGGGCGCGTTCGCCGGTCCACCACGGGGCGGCCTCGAGGAGGGCGAGGTCCTCCGCCGAGCGCAAGAGGAGGAGGCTGTTGGAACGACCGATGTGCTCCCGGCGGGGGAGGATAAGGACTCCGCTCAGCCGCACGACTGCTCCCGGGGCAAAGCGAAGCTTGAGCTCGGGCGGCACTTCTCCGGAAAGGCGTGCTTCCACTTCGGTCCCCTCGCGCCGCAGGATGAGGAGTGCCTCGGAAGGCGAGAAACGGCTTTCGTGGATGGTGCCCTCGAGCGTTACGAGACGGCGATCGAGTCTTGCGGTGGTCGACTTGCCGGGGAGCGGCGAGACCGCTTCCGGGGCGTCGCGCTTGCCCGTGTCGCGCACGCGCCCCTCTCGCAGTGAGCTGTGCTGCCCGTCGAAGACAGGCAGGCCCACCACCTCGACCACCGTGCCGGGGACGAAACGCTCCTCTGTGCGGGTGTGGACCTCGAGTGCGTCCGGGCCGTCCTGGAGGAAAAGTCGATCGGGCAACTGGTGGAGGACGGTCCCACGGACCCGGATCCACCGGTCCTGTTGGAGCACGAGCTGGTATTCACGCAGACTCCCGAGCGAGCGCAGGGCAAGCTCCTCGGGGGCGGCGGGCGGTGCGTCGACGACGGCGAAGAACTCGGACGAGGGGACCATGAAGACGACCCCTTCAACCTGCCGCCGTGCATTCGCATCGATCACGCAGACTCCCTGCAAGCGAGCGACGGTGTCCTTCAAGCGGTCCAGCGAAGGATCCCGCCGGGTTCGGGCAACAAACTCGCCGAGCGGTGTCGTGTGATACACCCGGGTCCACTCCGAGTCGTGTTCGACCCCGCGGACGTAGCCGGAGATCTCGACCCATTGGGCATCGCGTGCACCGCTCATGGCTTCGCCGAGGGAAACCGCCTCGGCCTTGGGTAGCTCGACAAAGCCGTGGGTCTGCAGGCTCATCGCCTGCACGACGGGGGCAAAGGCACCCATCGCGCTGTGCCCATAGAGCTCGACGCTGAAGCCCGGCTGGGGACGCCAGTCAATCGAGGGATCGAGATGTACTTTCACCCCCCGCGAACTGTCGTGCAAAAAAAAGTAGGGCTCCTCGGGATGCGACCAGACAACCGTCCCGAAGATGTGAACGGGTCGCCCTTTCGCCGCCTCGGTTGAACTCAGGGCATGCACCTCGGCGGCGAGGCGCAGGTCCGCGCTGGCCGCGGCGGTGCTGTCCGTCGCCTTCTCGCAGCGGCGCAGGAGGGCCGTCACGAGCTGGGTGATACCCTCTTTGCGCGCAATTCGTCCGACCGCCTCGGCTCGCTCGCCGAGCTCGAGTGCGAGTCGCTGGCGGCTCTCGACCACCGTCTGGCCCGTTCCGTCGCGAAGGATCAGGTGTTTTCCGGGTTGGTAGGCATGGACACGCCCCTGGACCCGGATCAGCTCGCCCTCGGGCGCCTGTCCGATCTGGTCGAGCGGTGTCACCGGGCGCTCAAAGATGGCGTTGGATTCGATCGAAGCGAGCGGCGCGAGGTTCTGTGGCGACGCGACCCAGACGGTATGGGTCCTGTCCTCGTCCTCGCCTTCGCCCACGTAGACGCCCTCCGCGCGGACCGTTGTCGCCGTCAAGGAAGGAAGGACCTCGCCGGGCGAAAGCAGGACACGGACCGTCACGGGTTCGCCATCGACCAGGAGATCGAGGGCGGCGTGGCTGCGGTCGATGAGGACCTGATGATGGATGACGCCCTCGACCGAGACAAAGTGCGCTTCGAGCGAGGGGTCAGGTTGTGCGGGGTCGAACTCCCGCACTGCTTGCGGGCGGGCCGCCGATGCGAGCTCATCGATGCGGACGAGATCGGGATCGAGCCCTTTCGAGGGCACGAGGAGACCGGAGACGCGCACCCGCTGCCCAAAATGCAGATCGAGCGGTTTGCCCGCGAGAGGCACATAGTCGGGTATGCCGTCGCTTTCGACCCAGAGCAGACTCCACTCCGCGTCGTAGTAAAGCACGGTGAATTCCCAGTCGATCGGATGCACGCGGTCGCGCGCGTTCTCGGGCAGCTGCCAGACTTCCCACGAAGCGTTGATCGTCGCCGTGGAGGGAGCGCTTTCCGCGCCGTGGGCGGGGCCGCCCACGAATAGCAGCAGGCACGACGTGAGGACGCACGGGACTCGCCAGAGGCGCTTCCGTCGCAGCGGAAATCGACCGGTCACGCCGAAGATGGGTGAGGCCGGACTCCGGGCAGCTGCGGTGTCGGGGGAAATCAAGGATGCCGGGTCTGAGGTTCTCCGGTATATCGCCCAGAATTGACGCTACTTGACGAAGATGAAAACATTCCACCGAGGCTCACCGTCCGCGCCTTGGTGGGTGACTCAAGCGGCGCGGTGGGCAAGCGCGGGGCCAAATACCTTGCCAAGCAAGGGACCGCCGTTTCTCGCTGGGAACATGTCCCAGAATGCTTTGTCCGACACGCAACCGGTCCCCGCGCCTGCCCTTCTCGAGACCGCCAAGGCGTTTTTCGAGGAATGCTGGGAAAAGCCCGCCCACTTCGCGGCGGTCGCTCCTGGGCGCGTCAACCTCATCGGCGAGCACGTCGACTACAACGGTGGGTGGGTCCTGCCGGCGGCCATCGAGCGGCACCTCGTGCTCGCCCTGCGGGCGCGCGATGATGGTCGCATCCGTCTGCGAGCGAAAGACTTCGAGGGCGAAACCTCCTTCGCCTTGGGGGAGCACACCCCGGGCGCAGTGAAGGGCTGGGGGCGCTATGTGCAGGGCGTCATCGCCGGTCTCACCGAAGCCGGCGTGGAAGTGCCGTGCTTCGACGCCATCGTGGTGTCGAACCTGCCGATCGGCGGCGGCTTGAGCAGCAGTGCCGCGCTCGAGGCGGCGACTGCCCTCGGAGTGCTGGCCCTTGCGGGTCGTGAAATGGACCGTTGGACCCTCTCCAAGCTCTGCCAGGCCGCCGAGCACCGCTATGCCGGGGTGCCTTGCGGAATCATGGACCAGGCCTCGATCCTGAACTGTCGGGCAGGTCACCTTCTCTTTCTCGACTGCGCCGAGGAGACCTTCACCCACGCGCCCTTCGAGGCCTCGGACTGGGCCCTGATGATCATCAACTCAAAGGTCGCGCACGAGCTCGCCGGGGGCGAATACGCTCAGCGCCGGGCAGCCTGTGAGGCGGCCGCCCGCACCCTCGGGGTGGAGAGCCTGCGCGCCGTCGCGGCGGCCGGTTTGGACGACGCCCTCGCGCTGCCGGAACTCGACGAGCGGATGCGGCGATGTGTCCGGCACGTGGTGACGGAAAACGCCCGCACCCATCGCACGGTCGAAGCGCTTGCCGCCGGGGACATGGCCGCCGCCGGCCGGGAACTGAACGCGAGCCATGCCTCCCTCCGCGACGACTATCTCGTGAGTTGTCGGGAACTCGACTTCATCGCCGCGACCGCCCAGGCCCTCGACGGGGTGGCGGGCTGCCGCATGACCGGCGGAGGCTTTGGCGGGTCCGCCATCGCGCTCGTCCGCCGTGACCGGGTGGAGGATGTGGAACAACAACTCGCGGCGGCCTACACCGCCGAGTTCGGCTTCGCCCCGGGCATCTTCCTCACTGCGCCGGCGGCGGGCGCGGCCGTGTATGCCGTTGGCTAAGAGGCCGGGTTCGAGACCATCCAGGCCGCAATGGCCTCGGCGATGATGGAATAGCTCGAGGGGGAAAACATGTGCCCTTCGCCTTGCATCGGCAGAAAACGGTGTAGGCCTGTCGCCGCACCGGCGGCGAGGCGGGAGTCGCGAATCGGCACCACGTCATCCGCATCGCCATGCACGATCAGCCAGGGCTGCGTCACCTTGGCGGCGGGCCCGACGATGGAGGCGATGCCGTGCAGGTCGGCGACAAAGGCCGCGGAGAGGGGGCAGTCCGGCTCGTCCCACATGAGGCCCTTTTCAGGCTCCACTTCGCCAAACTCCCGGTCGCAGAAGGCGGCCGTCTCCACCATGCCGGCGAGGGAGACGAGCCAGGTGATGCGCTCAGGGCGCGCGGCAGCGGTGAGCACGCCGACCGCGCCGCTCATGCTGTGCCCGACAAAGGCGATCCGGCGGTCCGGCGGGAGCTGGTCGAGAAGGTCCTCGAGGTCCTCACCCTCGGCCGTGATGGTGGCGTCTTCGAAGCGGCCTTCGGAGCCGCCATTGCCTGCGTAGGAGAAGCGCAGGGCCGGCAGGCCGAGGGCGGCGAGGGCCTCGGCGAGGCCGACGATGAGGGGCCGATCCTTGTTCCCGGTCACCCCATGTCCGAGCACGACGAGACAGTCCTCACGGGCGGCGGGGTGGAGGGTGGCGTCGAGGAGGTGGCCCTTGCGGTTGCGAAAGAGGGGGAGTTCCATGAGGGGACTGGTGGAGGAGAAAGCGGCTTCAGGAGCGGCCGCGAAAGGTGAGTTCGGCCACGGCCGACTTGTCCAGCTCGCCCTTGCCGGCGGCGACGAGGCGGCGGTATTGCGCTTCGGTCGCCTGGGAGAGCGGCACCTCGAGGCCGGCCGCGCCGGCCAGCGCGTTGGCGATGCCACTGTCCTTGGCGGCGTGGGCCGCCGAGAAGTAGCACTCGTGCTCCCGCCCGACCATGTCGTCGCCGTCGGTTTCGAGGACGCGCGAGTTGGCTCCCGTGGCGGCAAAGACGCGTTTCAGCATCGCGAGGTCGAGACCGAGTGCCTCGCCCAGCCCGAGCCCCTCGGCGAGCCCCGCCGTGTTGATGTTCATGACCATGTTGACGAGGGCCTTGACCTTCGCCGCGCTGCCTGTGGGGCCGACATACTGCAGATCCTTCGCGAGGTCGTCGAAGAGCGGCTGCAGGCGGGTGAAGGCCGCTTCCTCGCCCCCGATCATGAGATAGAGGGTGCCGCTGCGGGCTTGGGGAATGCTCGAGGCCATGCAGGCTTCGAGGGCGATTGCGCCGACCCCGGCACAGGCTTCGGCGACAGCCTCATGCACCGCCGGGCTGACCGTTGCGCAGTTCACAAAGGTGCGCCCCGCGGCGCCCTGTAGAAGCGGCCCTTGGCCCGGGGCAAAGAGGGCGCGCATCGCCGCGTCGTCGCTCACCACCGTGAAGACGATCTGGGCCGCGGCCGTCACCTCCTCGGGTCGCTCCACGGCGGGCACCCCCAGTTCGGTCGCGAGGGCCCGGGCGGACTCCGCGTGGAGATCCTGCACCGCGGTGATCCGGTAGCCGAGCTCGTGGAGGCGGCGCGCCATGTTGGCACCCATCCGCCCAACTCCGACAAATCCGAGAGGAGACTCTTTCATCCCGCACCGTAGAACGGCTTCGACGCCGGGCGCAACCACGCGGCTCGCTCCCGGCTCGACAGTTCTCCAGCCACCTCGCACGCTCGGTGGCCATGGCAGATGTGATCGACTATACGCTCCACGGCGACGACATGCAGCTCGTCGAAATCACCCTCGACCCCGGCGAAGGGGTGCGAGCCGAAACCGGCGCGATGTGTTACATGGAGGCCGATATCGAGATGCAGACCTCGACCGGGGGCGGGGTCTTCGAAGGCTTCAAGCGCATGCTCACGGGGGAAGGTTTCTTCATCACGACCTTTCTCAACCGTGGCTCGATGCGCCGCGGGGTGGGCTTCGCCGCGCCCTACCCAGGGCGCATCATCCCGGCCGAACTAGCGGAATACGGCGGCTCTCTCCTCTGCCAGAAAGATGCCTTCCTCTGTGCCGCTGCCGGCATCGAGATCGACATCGCCTTCACCAAGCGCTTTGGCGCCGGCCTCTTCGGTGGGGAAGGCTTCATCCTTCAACGGCTCTCGGGTGACGGGCTTGCCTTCGTTCACGCCGGCGGCGCCGTTATCCGTCGCACGCTCGGTCCCGGGGAGCATCTGCGGGTCGATACCGGCTGCCTCGTCGCCTTCACCGAGCAGGTCGACTACGACATTCAATTCATCGGGGGCTTTCGCAACGCCCTCTTCGGCGGCGAAGGTTTGTTCTTTGCCAGCCTGCGCGGCCCCGGCGAAGTCTGGTTGCAGTCCCTGCCCTTCAGCCGGCTGGCCGATCGCGTCGCCCAAGCGAGCGGTTTCCGCGGTGCCGCAAAGGGGGAGGTGCGCCGCGGCGGAGGTCTTTTGGACAACTTCATCGGCGGCAAGTAAGGGCCCTGAGGGGTCCGGCCATCCCCGGCCTCACGGCGGCAGGCCTCATCCTGCGGCCGGGCCGGCTGCCCCGCCAATCCGATCCTGGTAGAAGGCCGCGAGCGCGGTCTGCTGGTAGGGCACGACCCAGAGGAGGCCGATGAAAAAGGTGAAGACCGTGAGCAGTGCCCAGCCAACGAACCGCAGGTAGAGGAGCGCGAGTTGCCGCTTGTGCCCAAGCATGCGCGCTCTGCTTTCAGCAAAGGCGGACAGCACGCCCGTCGAAGGGTTGTCGGCGATGAGGTAGACGACCAGGGCCCAGCGCAGAAACAAAATGATCGCGATGAGGGCGGCCGGTAGCCCGAGGGCGAGGAGCGCGGCGAGTTCATCGGCCGTCGCCGCCCGCTGCTCGAGCCCGAGCGAGTTGAAGTAGAGGAGAAGCGGGATGAAGGGCGCGCCCACCGCGAGGTTGCGCACGAAGACCGCCCCGAGAATCGTCCCGTAATAGCGATACCCGTGAAAGAGCTGGGGAATCTCCGCCTGCCGCTCGCGATACAAGCGAAGAAAGAAGAACACCACCCCGAGTTCGAGCGGCGTGAGGGCGAGAAAACTCAGGACATTGATGAGGAAGGCGGAGGGCGCCGCCTCGGCAAACGCGCCGAGGACGAGTTGCGCGCCCAGTTGAATGCCGAACAGCACGAGTGTCGCGCCCACCCCCAGCGCCCAGTTGCCGCGCAGCGCATCCCGCGCCGCGGCGGTGAGCGCGTCGTTCGAGCGCGGGCTCTGCGGGTCCGTCCCAGAGACCGCTTGTGGCGTTTCCCCGGCCTCGCTTGCGACACCCTCATCCGCTTCCACGGGCGGCGGCTCGAGCAGTTCGGCCACCTCGTGCAACGGTTTCCAGTCGCCCTGCCCAGGGCGCCAGACGAGCGTTTCAGGGGTCAATGTGCC
>JBKHAU010000124.1:0-7244 GCA_046542725.1 Opitutales bacterium | reverse complement strand
ACCGCCTCCGCCACGCCACCGATACTTCCGGCAGCTGGCAGTTCAGCACCGCCCGTGAATGGATCGGGTCCTCCTCCAGCTCCGGCATCAACGAGTTTCACCCGGAGGCCCTCTTCATCGATAACAACGATAGACTGTATTACTATTACGGCTACGATGATAACGCCAATCTGTCGCCGAACCTCTACTACAACACCTACGAAAACGGTGTGTGGAGTCCTCCCGTGAAGTACTTCGACTCGATCAACGACGGCAAGAGCTACAGCCTCGCCGGGATGGTCTTCGATGATTCGAACCGCTTTCATCAGGGCTTCTACGAACAAGCGGGCTGGTACGATCCGATCTATACCCGCCACCGCACGGACGAGACCGGCGCGGTCGTGACCAACACCGTGCCCACTTCCACGACGAGGGCGGACTACCCCTACGACGAGATCCAGCGCGACGGGGCGGGCAACCTCTACATGCTCATGGAGTCGTGGGCCGCGGACTGGTCGTCGTTTCACTACTACATGGCCGGCAACAATGGCTCAGGCTGGGTCACCTGCAACGAGATCACTGCCCTCGGCAACCTCGGCGAGATCGACGAGATGACCTATACGGTCGACGCCAACGGCAACTTCGTCGTCGTCTACAGCGAGTACGACACCTCGGTCGGGGGCCGCGCCGGTTATGTCGTGGGGTCGACCAGCGATTTCATGCCTTCGGGCTGTTTCACTCCCGCGGGGGGCAACACTCCACCCGCCTTCACCGCCACAGGTCCCTTTGCCGTGGCCGAAAACACGACCGCGGGAATGGTGGGCGACATCGACGCAAACGATGGCGATGGTGGCGCGGCCGATGTGGGCGTGACCTACAGCATCACGGCAGGCAACACAGGGAGCGTCTTCTCGATCGATCCCGCGACCGGCGTGCTCTCGCAGAATGGATCTCTCGATTACGAAACGGCGGCGAGCTACAGCCTCACGGTTCAGGCGCACGATGGCCAGGCGTCCAACCATACGACGACCGCAACGGTGGTGGTGACCGTTTCGGATGTGAACGAGCCGCCCCACAGCTTTGGCCTCTACAACACGGCGTTCTACATCAGCGATGCGTGGGGTGACGCGGGTCGGGTGAAGGTCTCGGACCTCCATTATTCCGACGATGCTCTCGGGACCAACGAGCTCGGCGTGGCGGGCCTCGACGCAGCCTATTTCGAGATCTACCAAGGTGCCCTCTACCTGCGCGCGGGGGTGGACCTCGACGCCCGTTCAAAGGACAGCATGAGCTTCAGTGTGACGCTCGACGACCGCTCCGTCGGCGCCAGTCCCGACCAGTCGGTCTCTGTCTTCCTTCCGGTCTACGACGGGACCGCGCCGCGGGTCCGCGCGATCACCCGCCATGTCCCCACCAGTCCCACCGTCGGCGTCAGTGCAGTGACCTTCGCGGTCACCTTCGACGAGGTCGTGATGGGGGTCGACGCGAGCGATTTCATCCTTGCCGGCAGCTCTGCGAGCGGAGGCGGCGCGACCGCCACGGTCTCCCAGGTGGAAGCCGCAGCGGGAGGCGGGGCGACCCTCGACGACGTCTGGTACGTAACCGTTTCCTCGGTCAACCTCGAGGGCGTGCTGAGCCTGGAAACCCTGACCACGGGGGGAGTGAGCGATGAGTGGGGCAATCCGATTTCCGACGCCACCGCGAGCGAGACGAGCGAGAGCTACTCCTTTGTCTTCAACCAGCCGCCGGCGATCCCGGTGCTCCTCTCGCCGGTGGATAGCGATGGCGAGCTGAGAACGAGCGGGCGCACCCTTAACCCGCGCCCCGCGCTTCTCTGGGAGGTGCCGGGTGATGCCGACCTCAACCGCCTGCATTTCCAGGTCGGCCTCGACGCCGTCGACGGCTCGACCGTGCTCGCCGACTCCGCCTCCGCGGTGACCGGCTTCAGCTACTTTGACGGCTCGAGCTGGGTCGCGTTTCCCTCCGACGGGGTGCCCCCGGACGGTAGCGGCGCGACGCGGGTGCGCTTTGTTCCCCCCGGGGACCTCACGGGCGGAGGGATGCGGCACTATTGGACGGTGCGCGCCTCCGATGGCGCGGCGACAGGCGGCGCAGCGACGGTGCGCGACTTTGTCGTGGGGGGACGCGAGTTCACCGATGCCGCCCTCGCGGCCCGCACCACTCGTATCCGGGTTGTCCACCTCACCGAGTTGCGGGCCGAGATCGACTACGCCCGCGCCCTCCGCGGGCTGGCCCCGATGGGATGGACCGATCCCACCATCGTGGCCAATGAGACGCGTATCCGGGCCATTCACTTCGAAGAGATGCGGAGCGCGATCGAGCAGATCGCGTCCGCCGGTGGCGCCCGGGCGCCCGCTTGGGCCGCAACCCTCGTGCCCTCTCAAACCCTTGTCCTCACCTCGCACCTCGAGGAGCTTCGCCATGCGCTCAGCCTCTACTAATTCAGCCCGTTTCCGGGTCGTGCTCGGCGCAGTTGCGCTGCCCGCTCTCGGCTTCGGCCAGTTCGCCAACCATGGCGCCGAGATCGTGGTCGAAGCCGATGCGGTCATCGCGGTCGATGGCGGCCTGAGCAACGACGTCGATGGTCAGATCGTGCTCGAGGGTGGTCTCGTCCTCGCGGGCGACCTGACAAACGCAGGGGCATTTTCCGCCGCCACGTCGGGGGAACTCATCCTTCTCGGGGAAAGCCCGCAGACGGTCTCGGGGCTCGACGGCTTCCCCTTCGCGCACCTCACGGCCTCCGGGCCCGGCGACGTCCTGCTCGCTTCGCCGCTCCAGCTCACGGCCGGGCTCTGGCTCGAGGGTGGGGTGGTCGACCTCGGCGACCACGACCTCACGCTGGGGTCGACGGCGGGCATCGGCGGCACGCCCTCGGTGCGTTCGATGGTGGCAACGACCGGCACCGGCGCGCTCGTCGTCCCGGTGGAACGCGCCGGGACCTACCACTTTCCCCTCGGCACCCTCGCCGGGGGCGCGGCTTATACGCCGGTCTCGATCGAAGTGGTCGCGGCCAATGGGGGCAGTGGCCGCCAGCTCGCCGCGCGGGTGCAAACGGACGCTGGGGCGGTCAACCCGAGCCTCGCCGACTATGTCGATCGCCTGTGGACGCTCGATCCACGTGGCGGGCTTGAGGTCTCGGATGCGCGCCTCACCTTCACGTGGGCCCCGGGCGACGAGGTCGGGAGCATGGGCGCGCTGCACGGTGGCCTCTTTACCGAGAGCGGCGCCTTCCAGCTCCTCGAACAGGTGGACGCGGCGAACCGCCGGTTCACCACACGCGTGGGCGAGCTGGGAACGTTCACCGCCGGCGAGTCCCGGGCCTTTGAGGACGATGTGCTCGAGGAAGGAGCACCCGAGCACCTGCAGTTTGCCCCCAGCCTCGAAAGCGGCTCCGGGGAGGTCGATCTCGGCGGCGCCTTTGGCGGCATGGCCGGGTTCACTTATGCCCTTGGGCGGGTGAGCAACGAGGCGCTCTTCGCATCGATCGCGGTCGTCGATGGTGAGCTCTTGGTCGACCTCGCGGAGGGCGCGGTCGGTGAGTCCTCCGTCACCATCGCGGTGACGAACGAATACGGCGTGACGAGCGAAAAGACGCTGTATGTCACCGAGCAGCCCGATCCGCAGCTGGTGCGCAGCGAACTCAACCACGTATCCGGCTATTTCGAGCAGGACTATCGTCTCGAGAACATTTCCGCGGTGCGGCCGCTCGATCTCACCGAAGTGCTCGTCGGCAGCCTCCCTGCCGATACGACGATCGCCCGGGCCACGCTCCTCGAGGGCGGCGCGGAGGCGGTCGTCACGACTGGGCAGAGCGGGAACAGCGTGCGCTTCTGCACCCTTCTCCGACCGGGCGAGGCCGTCACCCTTCGCCTCGAGTTCGTCGCCCGCTCGCGGCAGCCCGAGGGCCTGGTCTTGAGCTACGGCCCCTATGGCCCGTTTGCCGCAGGCATGATGGACGGGGAATGGATCCGCCTCTCCGAGATGGGCCACTTCTTTCCCGCCGGGAGCGACTGGTTTTTCCACGATGGGCTCGGCTGGCTCTATATGGGAGCGCGGCGGGCCGAGGGTTCCTGGCTCTACCACACGCAGCTGGGCTGGCTCTGGACCCGCCAAGGCGCCTTTCCCTACCTCTTCTCGAGCCGTGCCCAGGCCTGGCTCTACTACGAGACGACGACTCGCTCACCTGCCTGGCTCTATGACTTTGGCGCCCGCCAATGGATGAGCCTTTGAGACCTTTTCCGGACATGTATCGACTCTTTGCCACGACTTCTTCGCTCCTTCTTGCCCTGCCGCTGGCGGCTTGGGAATGGGAAGGGCAACTCACGCTGCAACACACCCGCGGCTACGAACTCAGCCTCGAGGGGCTCGGCCGATATGCTCCGACCGCGCGGGACGGCACGGGTCTGCGGCTCTACGATGATGGCTTCGTCGGCGACGACGATTTCGGGAGCGCTCGCACTCTCACCAGCTACTGGGGCTACGAAAGCCTCAGCCAGGTGCCGGAGGGCGAGCAGGTCGTCGTCTTTTCGAGCGCGGCAGCGGCGGGCGCGGGCCGTTCCACCCGCGAGATCGACGGCGGCGTCGGACTCGAAGCGACTGCTCGCGGCATCTTTTGGCGGGGCGAACGCTCCAGTCTCGGTCTGCTCCTTGGCCTCGGTGTCGGGCGCGTGGCAGAGGAGGGCACCTTCACCCTCAGTGGTCTGCCGGTGGAGGTGGTGCGGGATGCCTATCCTTACCTGCCGTCGCGCGAAGACTTCGTCGCCGCCGCGCCTCCCGGCCACCGCGGTAGCCCCTCCGGCCTCGGACCGCTGCTCCACACCGAGTTCACCCGCGCGATCGAGACCGCGGCGGACGCGGCCAGCCTTGCGGGGAGCTTCGATACCCACGCCCAGATGGTTTCCGGGCTGCTCGGGCTCTCTTATGGTTATGCCTTGGGAGAACACCTCGAACTGCGCCTTGACGCTGGCCTCCTCGCCACCCGCCTCGAGGTGGACCTCGCGATCGCCGAAACGGTCTCGGCCTATGACCTCCCGAGGCAGCGCCGCGCCTGGGAAGGCTCGCTCGCGGACACGCACTGGGGCGCCTTTGGACGTGTGAGCATACTCCTCGACCTCACGCCGAGCAACGGCCTGCGCGCCGGCGTGCGGTGGGTTGACCAGGGCGCACTCGAGGCCGAAGACCATGGCAGTGCGCTCGAGGCCTCCTTCGACGCAGGCTCCATCCTCTCCCTCGAACTCGGCTGGGATTTCCGCTTCTGAAACTCCAGGGGCGTTGGCCCGATTGACTTTTGGGTGGGGCAACGTTCTGCTGCCTAGCCATGAACAGGCGAGTCTGGTGGGGGGCTGTGGTTTGCTGTGTTGCGGCTGTTCGGGCCGCGTCGTCGGAGGACGAGGCGGAGCTCGAGCGCCTGCTCGCGGAGGAGGCAGCGGAGGAGGACACAGCGCCTCTGCGGGCGGCCGGCGAGGAGGCATATTGGGAAGCCGTCCGGCTGCTCGAGGAGCCCACCGAAAGCGGGCAGACAGCCGGGCGTGAGCTCCTCGAAGCCGCCGCCCGGCAGGAGTTCACCCACGCCCAGAACTTTCTCGCGGGTTGCTACCAGAGCGGCTCCTACGGCTTTCGCCAGAGTGACCGGAAGGCGGTGCAGTTTTTTCGCCTCGCGGCGGAGCGCGGCAACGCCTTTGCACAGGTCAACCTCGGGCGCGCCTATCTTCTCGGCCAGGGAGTGTGGAAGAACGAGGACCAGGCCCGCCGGTGGCTGACGGCCGCGGTCCAAGAGGCCGCCGACTATAGCGTGCCGGCACCGCCGGAGTGGTACTGGGAGTGGCGCGCCACGGCCGATGCGGACAATTCTACGATCCGCCTCGACGAGGCGCCCGCCGCCGTGTCCTCCCGTCTGCTGGCCCATTTTCTCCTCGGCCTCCTCGCCCAGGAGGATGAGGCCTACGCCGAGGCGCAGGCGCACTTTCTGGCGGCCAGCGAGGCGGGGCCGCGTGGTCGCTACGGCCTGCCTGGCGCGGCCCTCAACGCGGCCCTCAATGCCGCCTTCGGGCAGGGGGTGAAACGGGACCTGGCGGCGGCCGATGCGCTCCTCGAGCGGAGCCGTCAGCTCGCCACGCAGGAGAGCACCCACTTTGTCCACAGTCTGACGGATCGCCGCTTCTTCGACCGTTTTCTGCGCGCGAAGATCAACGAGGAAGTGGAGGCCCTTCTCGCCCAGCGGCGCATCGACCTGCAGGAGCAAATTGCGAGTCGTTTTGCGGACGACACGGACGACCTCTTTGACCCGCACGAAGCCGCCAAGTGGTTTGCTCTCGCGGCAGAGGAAGGTGACCGCCCGTGGGCCATGTTGAACCTTGCCTTTCTCTACGCCGGCGACGCCTTCGGAGCGCCTGACATGGCGAAAGCAGCGGACTGGTTTCGCCGCGCCGGGGAGGACGGAGGACACACCCTGGGCTGGAGCAACTACGCTCTCTGCCTCTACCACGGCCTCGGCGTCGAGCCGGATCGGGCCGCCGCCGAGGCGATCTTCGCGGAACACGCTGAAACAGACATCACGTGCTATCTCGGCACGCTTGGCGAAGTGCCGGCCGGAATCCAGACCTTCTCCGAGAAACTCAAGCTTCTGGAACACTGGGCGAAGCGGAAAAAGGAGACCCACGCCCGCTACCTGTTGGGGCGCCGTTATCGCTTTGGCTGGGGAGTCGACTGGAATCGCGACACGGCCAACCGGTGGTTCCGCCGCGCTGCGCGCGAAGGCCACGCCGCGGCCCACTATGAGCTCGGTCACGCCCATGAAATGGGATTTGGCGTTGGCCGGGATCTCGCCCAGGCCTTCGACTATTACCTCGAAGCCGCCCGTGGCGGGAACGTCGATGCAGTCTTCGAGGTAGCCTATGCCGTCGCCGTCCACGGCTTCGAGGCCCCTCGGCATCTCCTCCCGGCCGGGCCGGACTCACGGGAGCGCGCCGTGCAGGCGATCTTTTTCTACGAACTCTATCTCGAAGCCAAGCCGGAGGATGCGTCGGCCTGGAACAATCTCGGGGTCCGCTATGAACAGCGCGCCCTCGATGCGGAAGCCGACTCGCCGGAGCGGGCCGAGGCGGTAGCTCGCATGCTCGAGTGCTATGAGCGGGGGCTTGCGCACGGCAGCGCCTACGCTGCCTGGAACATGGGCAAACTGCTCGAGAGCGGCCACCTCATCGCGCCGGATGCCCGCGAGGCCTTTCGCCATTACATGGAAGCGG
>JBKHAU010000123.1:0-7319 GCA_046542725.1 Opitutales bacterium | reverse complement strand
CGCCTCGAGGCGCGAGACCCCGAGGTAGTTCACCCCCGCACTGGGGTAGTCGATGTAGTGATCGGTGAGGTAAAACGGAACCGGACAGTGGTCCACGAGCCACCCATGCAGGTCGCCCTGCTGCTGGTCGCGCCCATACTTCCAACCCGCCGAAAGGAGAATCGACTCGGGAGGCAGAGCCGCGATGCGGGTGCGCATTTCCGCCTCGGTGAGTTCCCGGCCGTCCAGCCAGGTGATTTCGAGATCGGTGTTCGCGGCCTCCTCGCGGATGAGCCCGGCCACGGAGAGCGCGGTTGGGTTGGCACCGTGGAAGACGACGAGTTTTCGCCGTCCGGGCTGCAGGGCACGTACACCTTCGAGAAAGCGCGAGGTCGCAGGGTTCTCCAGCACCCCGGTGGAGTGCGCCCGCAGGAGAGGACTCAGCGGATGGTCGTGAGAGACCCCGCAGTAGACCACCGGCACGGCGCGGAACTGCTCCGCGTAGACCTCGTCGAGCCGCGCGAGAGCGTAGTCGTCCTGCACGATGATGAGATCGAAGGGCGGTCCCTCGACGCTTTTGAAGATCGCCGCGGCGAAGTCACCCGCGCCCCCCGTCGCTTCGAGCCGCACGCTGTCGAAGTAGCGCACGACAAGAGCCTCTTCGGGGAGTCCCGCGGCGAGCAATTCACGGACGATCTCATCGAGCACGCGCGCACTCCAGGAGTAGGTCAGGTGGTAGGAGTTGAGGACCAGCACCCTTCGCTCTGTGAGACGCGCCTCTTCCGCCCGCCCCTCGGCCGAACAGAGGAGGGCCGGCGCCACGATGGCAAGGAAGAGCACGCCGAAGCGGACTAACGGCGCGGCGCCACCTCCCGCGCGGACGCCACCCGGCAAGCCGAATACCTTTTCCGCCTGGAGAATTTCACGAGACATTCCCTACTCCATCGACCCTCCGGGCTCCAGTTTCAGTCATCCCGCACATTTCTCGTAGGAGGTCGCGAAGAAGACCCGAACACCGGGTAGATTCCTACGCAGCTGGCGGCCGTGGCGGGGGCCGGGACTCGCGCTGGCCGGCCTCAGACGAGCCGGTTCAAAATGGCGTTGAGCGTGGGGCTCGGACGCATCGCGGCGGAGGCCTTGGCGTCGTCGGGCTGGTAGTAGCCGCCGATATCGACAGGTTGTCCCTGAACCGCGATGAGCTCGGCGACGATCGTCTCCTCGGCTTCGGCCAGGGCGCTCGCGATCGGGCCGAAGATCTCCTTCAGCGCGGGATCCTTGTCCTGCGCGGCGAGAGCGCCGGCCCAGTAGAGGGCGAGGTAAAAGTGGGATCCGCGGTTATCGATACCGCCGAGCCTGCGGGTGGGCGACTTGTCGTGGAGGAGGAACTGACCGTTGGCGGTGTCGAGGGCTTCCGCCAGGACCTGCGCGCGGGCGTTGCCAAAGGTGTTGGCGAGATGCTCGAGGGACACCGCCAGGGCGAGAAACTCCCCGAGGCTGTCCCAGCGCAGGTAGTTGTCCGCGACAAACTGCTGCACATGCTTGGGTGCGGAGCCCCCGGCCCCGGTCTCGAAGAGGCCACCCCCGTTCATCAGCGGGACGACCGAGAGCATCTTCGCGCTCGTGCCCAGTTCGAGGATGGGGAAGAGATCGGTGAGGTAGTCGCGCAGCACGTTGCCGGTGACGGAGATCGTGTCCTCGCCGGCCTTCATGCGCTCGAGGCTGTAGTGACAGGCCTGGGCCGGCGGCATGACGAGAATCTCGAGCCCCTCGGTCTCGTGCTCGCCGAGATAGGCTTCGACCTTCGCCAGGAGCTGGGCATCGTGCGCGCGTTCCGAATCGAGCCAGAAGACCGCGGGCTGGCCGGTGGCGCGGGCGCGGTTGACGGCGAGCTTCACCCAGTCGCGCACGGCCGCGTCCTTCGTCTGGCAGGCGCGCCAGATGTCGCCCTTCTCCACGGCGTGCTCGAGCAGGGTCCGCCCCTCGGCGTCGACGACCCGGATGGTGCCGTCGGCGGGAGCCTCGAAGGTCTTGTCGTGGGAACCGTATTCCTCCGCTTTCTGCGCCATGAGGCCGACATTGGAGACCGAGCCCATCGTGCGCGGGTCGAAGGCACCGTGCTCACGGCAGAAGTCGATGACCGCCTGGTAGACCCCGGCGTAGGAGCTGTCGGGGATGACCGCGAGGGTGTCCTGGGTCCCGCCCTGCGCATCCCACATCTGCCCGGAGGTGCGGATCATGGCGGGCATGGAGGCGTCGATGATCACGTCGGAGGGCACGTGCAGGTTCGTGATGCCCTTGTCGGAGTTGACCATGGCGAGCCCCGGACCGGCGTCGTAGACCGCCGCAATGTCGGCCTCGAGGGCCGCCCGCTGCTCGGCGGGGAGACGGTCCATCTTGCTCATGAGGTCGCCCAGACCGTTTTTGAAGTCGACCCCGAGTTCTTCGAGGAGCGCGCCGTGCCGCTCCACCACGGTCTTGAAGAAGACCTTCACGCCGTGCCCGAAGATGATCGGGTCGGAGACCTTCATCATCGTCGCCTTGAGGTGGAGGGAAAAGAGCACGCCGCTCTCCCGCGCACGCTCCACCTGGGCAGCGAGGAAGTCCTCCAGCGCGCCCACGCTCATGTAAGTGCCGTCGAGGATTTCCCCCGCGAGAAGCGAGGTCTTCTCCTTCAGGACCCGGCTCCCGCCGTCGGCTCCGACAAACTCGATGCGCACCGTCGTGGGCTCGGCCACCGTAACCGACTGCTCGTTCGAGAAAAAGTCGTTCTGCCCCATCGTCGCGACATTCGTCTTCGAGTCCTTCGACCAGGCTCCCATGCGGTGGGGATTGGCGCGGGCGTAGTCCTTCACCGCCTTCGGCGCGCGACGGTCGGAGTTGCCCTCGCGCAGCACCGGGTTGACGGCCGAGCCGAGGACCTTCGCGTAACGCGCCTTGATGTCCTTTTCCTCGTCCGTGACGGGCTCCGCCGGGTAGTCGGGCAGCGCATAGCCCTTGCCCTGGAGCTCGGCGATGGCGGCGCGCAACTGCGGGATGGAGGCGCTGATGTTGGGCAGCTTGATGATGTTCGCCCCAGGGGTCTTGGCGATCTCACCGAGCTCGGCGAGAGCGTCGCCCAGGCGCTGCTCCTCCTTCAGATAGTCCGGGAACTGGGCGATGATGCGGCCGGCGAGGGAGATGTCGCGGGTCTCCACGGCGATCCCGGCGGGCTCGGTGAAGGCGTCGATGATGGGGAGCAGCGAGTAGGTCGCGAGGGCAGGCGCCTCGTCGGTCTTGGTGTAGATGATCTTCGGATCCTGGGACATGGCAAAAACGGATGAGTTGAACGCGAAAACGCTCACACAAACGCACGGGGCCACGGCGGCAAAGGGAAATCGCGCCAAATCTGCGCCGCCCGCCTCGCGAGAGGGGCCGGACAGTCCGCTGCGGAGACTTTGTGCAAGAAGCTCCCAGGCGCACTTTACGCCGCTCGCGGAAGTGCGTATCTCACGAACGGACTTCTCCACTCCCGCCGGACCGCGGTTTGCATCCATGCCCTCCCTTTCTCGCACGGCCCTATCCCTCCTTTTCGCCAGCTTCACCGCCGAGGTCGCCGCCACGCGCGCCTACCTCCGGATCGACGACATCGAGGGTGAGGCGCAGACTCCGGGCTTTCGCGACTGGATCGAGATCGAGCGCTACACCCCCGGTCTGCCGCGGGGAGAAGAGGCGGTGACCGGGACCGGCTCCAATCGGCCCGTGCGTCACGGGCCCTTCATCATCCGTAAGGCGCTTGATCGGGCCTCGCCCTTTCTCGCCGCCGCCGCCGTCCGCCAGCGCCGCTTTGCGGAAGTCGAGATCCAGCACCCAGCGGCAGACACCACCGCAGGGGCCCTCCTCGCGCACTTCCGTCTGCACGATGTGCGCCTCGAGGAAGTCTCCCTTGCGACCCCCCCGGCCGATGGCCGTTCCCACGAAGAATGGGCTTTCCACGCCCGCTCGATCGAGTGGCATTTCGGCGCCGACGAGGCGCACGGCGGGCCGGTCGGCACCCAGTTTGACTTCCCCCGCGGGATCGGTGGCCTGGCCGAAGCGGGGCACTCCGCACGCCCACAGATCAGCCCGCTCGAGTCGCTTGCCGCCCTCCCCGGGGAGACCCACGTCGTCTCCATCGGCCTGCGCGACGACGACACTTCTCCCGAGAAGCTTTTCGTCGAAGCAAGTTCGAGCGATCCCTCCCTCGTGCAGGTCATGGGTCTTCGTGGGAACGGGGAAACGCGCACCCTCGAACTGCGTGCAGGGGCTCCCGCACGGGGCTCCGCGAGCATTTTCATCTGGGTCTCGGACGGTCGCCGCTCCTCCTCCCGCACCCTCCCGGTCGTCGTCGGCGGTGGACCCGCCTCCCCCTTCGAACTCTACCTGACCGGAACTTTTGGCATCGGAGCGCTGGAGCGCGCGCCCGCCCTCGCCCTGCCCCTCGGCGATCCCGACAACGACCGCCTCACGACGCTCCTCGAGTACCATCTTGGGACGCATGCGAACACCCTCACCTCGCTCGCCGATGCCTTTCAGATTCGGCGCCTCGAGAGTTCTGAAGACGTGGTGCGGCTTCGGGTCCGCTACCACCGGCGCAGCGACCTGGCCGGTCTCGTGGGCCGCTTCGAAGGTTCCCTCGATGGCGAGGACTGGTATCCCCTTGGCGCTCAAACCTCGCCGCGCTACCGGGCCACGGTCCAACCGATCGGGGGCTCCCCCTTCGAGGCAGTCGATGCCGTCCTCGAGTTGAAGACCACCGCCCCGGTCTTCGTGCGCTATCGTCTGGAGGGCACTTTCCAATCACCCAACGGAGGCAGGCGGATCGACGCCCCCCATACCCCAACCGCTGCGGGCTTGCCCCTAGGACCCTGAGCAGTTTTTCTCCCCACTCTGCTTGAGTGAATAACGTAGTGTCTCCGGCGTGCCCCGGCTCGGACCGCTCGGCCGCATGGACTCCCCCACGCAGCTCTTTTTTGCCCTTTTCAACAACCTCGCGATCTTCATCGCGCTGGTTGCGCTTTACGGGCAACTGCGGGGACGACGACGCATGCGCCAGGGGAAGCGCCAAGGGCTGGTTTTCGGTGCGATCTTCGGACTCTTCGCGATCGGCTGCATGTATGCCCGGATCCCCGTCGCCGAAGGGGTCATCGTCGACCAACGCAACGCCGTCATCGCTCTCGCGGGCATTTTTGGCGGGCCCTGGGCGGCTCTCGTGGCGGCCCCCCTCACCGCCCTCTACCGCTTTTATCTGGGCGGCGCCGGGGTGCTCTCCGGAGTGGTCGGGGTGGGCCTCGCGACTGCCGCCGGCCTCCTCCTGCGCCCTTACGTGACAGCCCGCCCCGACCTGCCACGCCTCGCCGTGGCAGCCGTCGTGGCGACCCTCATCATCCTCCCTGGGTTCCTCTTTTATGGAGAGTGGCCGCGCGGCTGGTATCTCTTCCTCGAGATGAGCCTGCCCTTCGGCCTCGCCATCGCGCTCGGCATCTTTCTCGTCGGCACCCTTCTCGCGCGCGAAGATCGTCGCATCGCGGCCGAAGAGGACGAAGTGGCCGCAAACCAGCGCGTGCGGGACTTCGCCGACTCGGCTTCGGACTGGTTCTGGGAAATGGACGCGGACTTCCGCTACCGCTATTTCTCGAACCGATTCGAGGCCCTCACCGGACTCGCGCGGGAGGACGTCTACGGGCAGCTGGCCTACGAGGCGGCCCCATATCCCGGAGCGGAGACGGACTGGCCGCGATTCCACGCCCTCCTGCTCCAACGGGCGCCCTTTCGCGGCTGGGAGTTCAAGCTTCCCGACGCGACTGGTAAGTGGCGCAGTTTCTCGATGAGCGGGCTCCCGAGCTTCGAGCCGGATGGCACCTTCACCGGCTACCGTGGCTCGACCACCGACATCACCGAGCGCAAACGCTTTGAGGAATCACTCCGGAGGGCACTGCGCGAGGCCGAGGCGGCCAACCTCGCGAAATCACAGTTTGTCGCCAACATGAGCCACGAGTTTCGCACTCCGATGAACGGCATCGTCGGCATGGCCCAGCTCCTCGACGACACGCCACTCTCCCCCGAGCAACGCGACTACCTGCGCGTCATTCTCGACTCCAGCGACGCGCTCCTCGAACTCATCGGCGATCTTCTCGATATCTCCAAGCTCGACGCCAATATGGTGTCGCTCAGCGAGCGTCCGATGGACCTGGAGGAACTGTGCGCCGCTTGTCTCGAAGTGGTGAGACCGAAGGCCGCGGAGAAGGGCCTCGACCTCGTCTTCGACTACGCGCCCGAACTCCCGCGCGACATCATGGGCGATCCTCTCCGCTTGCGGCAGATTCTGCTCAACCTCCTCGGCAACGCGGTGAAGTTTACCCTCAAAGGCTACGTTCGTCTGGGCGTGGAAGCGCAATCCGAAGGCGAACAGCTCCTCCTCGCCCTGACCGTTTCCGACACCGGGATCGGCGTCCCACCGGAAAAGCAGGAAGCGATCTTCGGCGCCTTCAGTCAGGCCGACACCTCCAATACCCGCCAGTACGGGGGCACCGGACTCGGCCTCACCATCGCCCGTCTTCTCGCACATCTCATGCGCGGAGACCTGACGTGCTCTTCGCAACCGGGCGAAGGCGCAGCCTTCGCCCTGACGCTCGCGCTCCGGACGGTCGCAGGGCACCGCGTCCCCGACGCCCGCCCGTTGGCAGACCGACAGATCTGGCTGGTCGTCAGTCAACCCGTGGTCGCACAAGCCTTTGCCCGCAAACTTCGCCATCTTGGCGCCGAGGTGGAGACCTTCAACAAGGCGAGCAAGGTGCATGAGCGCCTCGCCAGCAGCCGCCGCGTGGGCGAACTCCCGGCCGCCCTCGTGGTGGACTACGCGTTCGAAGAAGGCAGCGCCCTCGAATTGTGCCTCGCTCTCCGCCAGCAAGTCGGCGGCGAGCACCTGCCGATCTTGCTTCTCGCCGGGCTGGCGGTGCCGGCGACCCGCGAGGCCATGGCACAGGCCGGCATCCGGGGGCAAATCAGCCGCACGGCCACCCTCCAAGCGATCGCGCATGCCCTTGCCGGCAGTGCCCTCGCCCCGCTGACGGCCCTGCATGACACCTCGACGCCTCGCACCGAGGTGAAGCCTTCCCGGTCGGCGCGCTTCCACGGCTCCGGGGCACGGGTCCTCGTGGTCGACGATGTCCCCTCCAATCTCGAAGTCCTCCGTCTCATGCTTCAGCGCTACGGGATCTATGCCCAGACCGCACAGGACGGTGCACAGGCCCTTTTCCTCGCGGAGAACTCGACCTACGATCTCATCTTTCTCGATTGCAAGATGCCCACGATGGATGGGTATG
>JBKHAU010000122.1:0-7324 GCA_046542725.1 Opitutales bacterium | reverse complement strand
CTTCGCGGCGATGGAGGCGGCGATTGAGGGGGCCCGGGAGAGTGTCCTCGTGCAGTTCTACACGATTGCGGTCGATGCCACGGCGGAGCGTTTCATCGAGGCGCTGCGACGCGCGCACAGGCGGGGCGTGCGGGTATGTCTGCTCTACGACCCGTTGGGTTCCCACCGCTTTGAGCGTCGCTGGGTGAAGGGATTGCGACGCGAGGGACTTGAGGTGAAGCCCTTTTCCTTTGGGCGGCGGAGTCCGGTCCGCCAACTCAAGTTGAACTTTCGCAACCATCGAAAGGTCCTCGTGGTGGATGGACGCGAGGCGTTCTTTGGAGGGTTCAATGTTGCGGACATGTACCGCGGCCGCCATCCGCGGCTCTCACCTTGGCGGGACACTCATGTGCGGCTGAAGGGACCGGGGACTCGCGATCTGGCGGAGAGTTTCGCGGAGGATTGGACGGCGGCAGGCGGCGAGGTGCCACCAGGGATCGGAGAGTTCAAACCCGCGCCCGCCGGGGAGGCGGTTTGCGCGGTCTTTCCCACCGGGCCTTCGCGGCGGGGCAACCGTGCCACCCTGCTCGTACTCGGGCTGATTCAAGGCGCGCGGGAGCGGCTCTGGATATCGACGCCCTATCTCGTGCCGAACGAGGCGGTCTTCATCGCGCTGCAGGCGGCGGTTCTTCGCGGGGTGGAGGTGGTCATCCTCACCGCGGCGCAGCGCGACCACTATGCGTCGCATCTGGCGGGCTACTACTATGCACGAGAACTGCGGTCGGTCGGGGTGACGGTGATGCGCTATCGGGAGGGATTTCTGCACCAGAAAGCGATCCTCGTCGACGATCGCTGGGCGGCGATCGGATCGATGAACCTCGACAACCGCAGCCTGCAACTGAACTTCGAGATGACGGTCCTCTTCGTCGATGCCGCGACAGTGAGGTCGGTCGAGGCGATGCTGCGGGCGGACCTCGCACGCAGCGACGAGTCGCAAGGCGAATGGACTGGTTTGGGAGAGACCCGACAGCTCCTTTGTTGCGCGGCGCGGCTCTTTGCCCCATTGCTCTAAGAGATTGATGGTGAAGCCTTCACATTCTGAGCCGAAGCGCGGAGTGACCTTTGGCGACCTGCATCTGTTGGCCGGGCGACATGCCTTTATGGCGGGGCGCGAATGGCAGACGCGCTGGCGCGAAGACTACGACCTGTGTGTCCTCAACGGTGACATCTTCGACTTTCGCTGGGCGCGGCAGATGCATCCGGAGGAGGCCCTGGCGGCGGCGCGGAGCTGGCTCGAGGATCTTCTGCAACCGGTCGGGCGGGCGCGTTTCATCGTCATCATGGGCAACCACGACGCGCTCCCGGCCTACCACGCGCTGCTCGATGAACTGATGGCGGAAAACGCGCACCTGCGCTGGGCCGAGCACTGGGTGCGGGTGGGGGACAAGGTCTTTTTCCATGGCGATTTTCCCGACGAGACGGGCACGGTCGAGAGCCTGCGCCACGCCCGCATACAGCATGGGCATGGACCTCGCCCGGGCCGTGGAAAGCGCGCTCTTTACTGGCTGGCGACGCGTTCGGGGGTGACCGGCAGCGTGCCGCGCGCGCTTCCCTGGCGGCGCTATTGCGAACGCTCGGCGCGCTTTCTGGGGCGGGAACTGGGGAGCGACTTCGACGAAGTGCGCGACGTTTTTCTCGGGCATACGCATGTGTATTTTCGTGATCTCGAACTCGGGGGCCGGCGTTTTCACAACTCCGGGGCGCCCCTTCCCGGAGCGACCTTCAAGCCCATCGAGTTTGCCTTCACGGACCGGGAATGGGCGCGGCTCGCGACGGGCTGAGGCGGCGCGCGGAGATCTGCGGCACGCCGTAGGGCGGCTTGCGCCGCTCCCCATTCCCCTCTCGCCAAACGCCAGGGAGCGTGCGAAGACCAGCGCCGAATTCCTGTTTTCTCGCCATGTCGATCCACGTCGCGCTTCATCACCGTACTCACTACCGCTACGCCCGGCCGATCCCGCTGGGGCCGCAGGTCGTGCGCCTGCGCCCCGCACCGCACTGCCGCACCCGCGTATTGAGCTATTCACTACGGATCTCCCCGGGGGAGCATTATCTCAACTGGCAGCAGGACCCGCAGGGCAACTTCCAGGCGCGCCTCGTCTTCCCGGAAAAGACCGATCACTTCACCGTCGAGGTGGACCTCGTGGCGGAGATGGCGGTCTACAACCCCTTTGACTTTTTCCTCGAGGACCACGCGGAGGAGTTTCCCTTCGACTACGGGAAAGCGCTGGCGCACGAGCTGGAACCGTTTCTCGAAAAGGAAACGTGGGGGCCGAAGTTTCAGAAGTTGCTCGGCACGATCGATCATTCGCCGCGTCGCACGGTGGATTTCTTCGTCGACCTGAACCAGCGGGTGAATGCGGCGGTGGACTACGTCATCCGGCTCGAGCCGGGCGTCTACTCGCCCGAGGAAACGCTCGAAAAGGGCAAGGGCTCCTGCCGCGACTCTGCCTGGTTGATGGTCCAGCTCGCGCGGCACCTCGGCTACGCGGCGCGTTTTGTCTCCGGATACCTGATACAGCTCAAGGCCGACGAGGAAGCGCTCGACGGCCCGAGTGGCGCGGCGACGGATTTCACCGACCTGCATGCGTGGATGGAGGTCTACCTGCCGGGGGCGGGCTGGGTCGGCTTTGACCCGACCTCGGGGCTGCTCGCCGGCGAGGGCCATCTCCCGCTCGCCGCCACGCCCAACCCGTCGAGCGCGGCGCCGGTGACGGGCGCGGTGGAGAAGTGCGAGTCGGAGCTCGACTTTGAGATGTCGGTCCAGCGCATCCACGAGAGCCCGCGCGTGACCAAGCCCTATTCCGAGGAGACGTGGGGGCAGATCTACGCGCTCGGCGAGGCGATTGATGCGCGACTCGAGCAAGGCGACGTGCGCATGACGATGGGGGGCGAGCCGACCTTTGTCTCGATCGATGACATGGAGGGGGCGGAGTGGAACACCGCGGCCGTCGGTCCGACCAAGCGGACCCTTTCGGAGCGCCTCCTCAAGCGCCTCTGGAAGCGCTTCGGCGAGGGCGGCTTTCTCCACTATGGACAGGGCAAATGGTATCCGGGCGAGTCGCTCCCGCGCTGGGCCTATTCCTGTCTCTGGCGCAAGGACGGCGACCCGCTTTGGACCCGCCCCGAGCTCCTCGCCAACCTGGAGAAGGACTATGGGGTGGACGCAGCCAAGGCGGAGACCTTTGGGCGCCGCCTGACGGACAAGCTCGGAGTGAACGCGGACCACCTCATGCCGGGCTACGAGGACAACTGGTATTACCTCTGGAAGGAGCGCCGCCTGCCGTCCAACGTCGATCCGCTGAAGAGCAACCTGCGCGACGTGGAAGAGCGCACGCGCCTCGCCCAGGTCTTCGAGCAGGGGCTCGACAAGGTCATTGGCTATGTCCTGCCGCTCGAGCGGGCCTGGGCAGGCGAGGATCTGCGCTGGACGACGGGCCCCTGGTTTTTGCGTCCGGAGACGCTCTTCCTCGTTCCCGGAGATTCGCCGATGGGCCTGCGTCTGCCGCTCGATTCGCTGCCCTGGGTGAAGGAGACGGAATATCCCTTCGTCAACGAACCGGATCCGATGTTCGATCTGCCGCCGCTGCCCGATCGGGAGGCGCTCGCGCGGCAATATGTGCAGGTGACGACGGCGGCGTCCGATGAGGCCCGTCCCGACCGCCGCCTCGCGCAGCAGATCGCGGCCCTTTACCGCGACGGCTCGCCCATTCCCTCGCACTTGCGTCCACGGCCGCGGCACTTGCCCAGCGCCGAGACGCCCCCGCAACCGGGCCTGAGCGCGCCCTGGGTGGTGCGCACCGGACTCTGCCTCGAACCGCGCGAGGGCAAGCTCTTCGTCTTCATGCCGCCGGTGGCGACGACCGAGGACTACCTCGACCTTCTCACCGCGATCGAGCAGACGGCGGCCGAGCTGGACCAGCCGGTGATCATCGAGGGCTACCTGCCGCCGCATGACAGCCGCCTCGAATACATGAAGATCACGCCCGATCCGGGGGTCATCGAGGTCAACGTGCATCCCTCGCCGTCCTGGGCACACCTCGTCGAAAAGACCGAGGTGGTGTACGAGGAGGCCCGACAGAGCCGGCTCGGCACGAGCAAATACATGAAGGACGGGCGGCACACCGGCACCGGGGGAGGCAATCACATCGTGATCGGGGGCGAACGGCCCTCTGACAGCCCCCTGCTGCGCCGCCCCGATCTGCTGCGGAGCCTGCTGGGCTACTGGCAGCACCACCCCTCCTTGTCCTATCTTTTCAGTGGGCTTTTCATCGGACCGACGAGCCAGGCCCCGCGGCTGGATGAGGCCCGCCACGACAACGTGCGTGAACTCGAAGTGGCTTTTCGCGAGATCGAGCGCGTGGGACCGGAGGCCGCGCGGCAGCCGTGGCTCGTCGACCGGATTTTCCGCCACCTCCTGACCGACCTCACGGGCAACACCCACCGCGCCGAGTTCTGTATCGACAAGCTCTACTCGCCGGACAGCGCGACCGGCCGCCTTGGCCTGCTCGAGCTGCGTTCCTTCGAGATGCCGCCGCATGCGCGCATGAGCCTCGTCCAGCACCTCCTCCTGCGCGGGCTCATCGCGCATTTCTGGGAGGAGCCGTATGCGCCCCGCCAACTCGTCGACTGGGGGACCGACCTGCACGACCGCTGGATGCTCCCGCACTTCATCGAAGAGGACCTCGGTGACGTCGTGGAAGACCTCCAGCGCTGGGGCCAGCCGTTCGAGAAACACTGGTTCGGGCCGCACCTCGAGTTCCGTTTTCCGCGCTTCGGGGATGTCACCTACCGTGGCGTCGAACTCGAGATCCGCGGGGCGCTCGAGCCCTGGCACGTGCTCGGCGAGGAGACGCACACGGGCGGCACCTCGCGCTATGTCGACAGTTCGGTCGAGCGCGTCCAGCTCAAGGTCCGCGGCCTCACGGGCGAGCGCTACAAGGTGGTGTGCAACGGCCGCGAGGTGCCGCTTCGCCCCACCGGGGTGAACCACGAGGCCGTCGCCGGCATCCGCTACCGCGCCTGGCAGCCGCCGTCCTGCCTGCACCCCACGATCGGGATCGATGCGCCGCTCATTTTCGACCTCGTCGATACCTGGAACGGGCGCTCTCTCGGGGGCTGCGGCTATCACGTCGCCCACCCCGGGGGAAACAATCCCGAGACCTTTCCGGTCAACGCCTACGAGGCCGAAAGCCGGCGTTTGGCGCGCTTCCTGCGGCAGGGGCACACTCCGGGGCGGCTTTCACTCGCCCCCTCCGAGGGCATGCACCGCAAATTCCCCTTCACGCTCGACCTGCGCGAGCCCGACGCTTGAAGCAGGGGTTCCTCCTGTGCTACTCTTATGACCTGTCATTGCTGTGATTGATCCCAAGACCTATCAGACCGACGGCTTTTTCGACGAGATGTTCGATGCCGAGGGGAACGTGCGACGGCACTACCGCAACCTGCTCGAGCGCTTTGCCGACATCACGCCGGAGGAATTCGCGGCCAAACGTGAGTCCGTCGACCAGGCCTTCATGCGCCGGGGCATCACTTTCACGGTCTACCACGACAATCAGGGGACCGAGCGCATCTTCCCTTTCGACATCCTCCCACGCATCATTCCGAACAGCGAATGGATGCATCTCACGGCGGGTCTCGAGCAGCGCATCATCGCGCTGAACCTTTTCCTGAAGGACATCTACACCGAGCAGAAGATCGTCAAGGACGGGGTCATTCCCGAGCACTACATCCTCTCCGCGAAGCATTTCCGGCCCGAGTTCGTCGGCGTGCCGGTGCCGCGCGACATCTACATTCACATCTGCGGGACCGACCTCATCCGGGGCGATGACGGCACCTACATGGTGCTCGAGGACAACGCGCGCTCGCCCTCCGGCGTCTCCTACATGCTGGAGAATCGCCAGATGATGAAGTGGGCCTTTCCCAACTTCTTTCCCCGCGCGGGGGTGCGTAATGTCTTCGACTACGCCGACAACCTGCGCGAGGTCCTGCGCCACATCGCTCCCGGCGGGAACGATTCGCCGACGATCGCGCTCCTCACCCCGGGGATCTACAACAGTGCCTACTTCGAGCACTGCTTTCTGGCCCGCCAGATGGGTATCGAGATCGTCGAAGGGCGGGACCTCGTGGTGCAGCACGACCGCGTCTTCATGCGCACGACCGAAGGGCTGAAGCAGGTCGACGTGCTGTACCGGCGCATCGACGACGACTTCATCGACCCCAAGGTCTTCCGCAAGGATTCGCTCCTCGGCGTACCGGGCCTCGTCGAGGCCTACCGGCGGGGCAACCTCGGGATGGCCAACTCGATCGGCACGGGCGTGGCCGACGACAAGGTCATTTACTACTTCGTGCCGGCGATGATTCGCTACTACCTCGACCAGGACCCCATCCTGCCCAACGTCGAGACCTGGCTCGCGGCAGAGAAGAATGACCTCCCCTTCGTTCTCGAAAACATGGACAAGCTCGTCGTCAAGGCGGCCAACGAGGCGGGTGGCTATGGCATGCTCATCGGCCCGGCCGCGAGCAAGGCCGAGGTCGAGCAGTTTCGCCAGATGGTCGCGGCCAAGCCCCGCGACTTCATTGCCCAGACCCCCATCCAGCTCTCCCGCAGCCCCACTTGGACAGGTGATGGCTTCCAAGGTCGCCACATCGACCTGCGCCCCTACATCCTCTACGGCGACAAGATCACCATCTCCCCCGGCGGCCTCACCCGCGTTGCGATGAAGAAGGGCTCCCTCGTCGTGAACTCCTCCCAAGGCGGCGGCAGCAAGGACACTTGGGTCCTCTACGGAGAAGAATAGCTCCCGTCCCACGAACCGCGCCCCCGTCCCTCGCCCTCCGACCCATTCCATCATGTTGTGCCGTGTCGCTGATTCCCTTTTCTGGATGAGCCGCTACATCGAGCGGGCCGAAAACACCGCCCGCCTCATCGAGGTCAACCTCCAGCTCCTCGTCGAAACCCACTACGCCGAGGAGGCGGACCTGGAGGACCACTGGAAGCCCATTCTCGAAAGTACGGGTGACCTCGCGCTCTTTCAGCAAAAGCACGCCCGCTGCGACAGCCGGAGCGTGACCGAGTTCACCACCTTCGACCTCGAGAACCCGAGCTCGGTCCTCAGCTGCCTCTCCGCCGCGCGGGAAAACGCCCGGGCGGTGCGCGACCAGATTTCGCCGGAAATGTGGGAGATCCTCAACCGCCTCTACCTCAATCTCCGTTCGAGCGACTCGAAGCGTGTCTGGAAGCGCGGGCCGGCCCAGTTCTATCAGGAGATCAAGGAGTATTCGCACC
>JBKHAU010000121.1:0-7373 GCA_046542725.1 Opitutales bacterium | reverse complement strand
AGATGTAGACAAGGACGGCGGCGAACTTCTCCCACTCGTAGTATTCCTGATAGACGGCAAGCTGCACCCCGAGGCCGCCCGCGCCAACGTAGCCGATGATCGCGGCCGAGCGCAGGTTGTACTCGAGCATCCAAAGGATGTAGCTCCAGACGAGGGGGCGGGCGACCGGCCAGACGCCGTATTGGAAGGTCTGCAGGCGGCTCGCGCCGGTCACGCGGAGACCGCGCGCCACCTCGACATCGACCGACTCGAAGGCATCGGCGAAAAACTTCCCCAGGTAGCCCAGGCTGTAGGCGGTCAGGGCATAAACCCCGGCAAGCGGATTCGGCCCGAAGATCGCCACCGCGATGAGCGCCCAGACGAGGCTGGGCACCGTGCGCACGGCGTTGAGCACCTGCCGCGCGGCAAAGGCCACCCAGGGCCGCACAAGGGTGCGCGCGCCGATCGCCCCGAGCGGAAGGGCGACAAGGGCTGCGACCGCGGTGGCCAGCACGGCCATCTGCGCGGTTTCGACAAGGGCCCGCAAAATCGCCGCGCTCTCACTGAAATCGGGCGGGAAAAAGTAGCCGAAGAAGCGCCGAATGTTGGCCCAGTGATCGAGCGTGCGGCCGGGTCCCTCGATGCCCGTGCCCGCCCAGATGCAGGCCACGAGAAACGCGAAAGCGGTGACATGAAGCGCGCTGAAACGCGAGTGCCAGGGTGGGGGCGCCGGGAGAGTCGGCGGGGGCGGGCTGGAGCCTGCGGTCTCGGACGGAAGCGTCTTCATCGGCGAATTTCGCGCACCCGCCAGCCGGCCGGATCCCGCGCATCGAGGCTCAGGACGAGGTCCGCGAAGCGCTCCACGAGGTCGGGATCGTGCAGGACGCAGACGACCGTGCGCTGATGGCGATCGGCCTCGAGGCGGAGGCGGCCGAGAACCCGGCCGGCAAGGTAGACATCGAGATTCGAAACCGGCTCGTCGGCGAGAAGCAGCTCGGGCTCCTGCCAGAGCGCGCGGGCCACCGCGATGCGCTGCTGTTCGCCGCCGGAGGTCTCCGCCACCCAGCGGTAGGCATGGGCCGCCATTCCCAGGTCGGCGAGGAGGGCGAGCGCCGCGAGACGATCCCGCCGGGGAAAACCGAAGGCCGTGCGCCATGCGGGGTAGCGGGAGAGCCGACCCATGAGGACATTGGTCAAAACGGTCGCGGTCGGCACGAGGAGGAGATTCTGGAAAACGACCCCGACGCGCCGACGATAGCCGGCCGGAAGGTGGCTCCGGCCCGCCGCGCACTGGCAATGAGTGGTACCCTCCGTCGGGGCGTGAAGGCCCGCGAGACAGCCGAGAAGGGACGTCTTTCCGACCCCCGAGGGCCCGACCACGGCGACGAAGCGACCGCGCGGGATGGAAAGGTCGAGTCCGCGAAAGAGCCAACGCCCGTCACGCTCGAGACCCAATCCCTCCAGCCGCAGGTGGGGCGCGCCCGCCGCGCGCGAGGCAGGCTCACCCGTGCGCACGGTGGACTCCGGGGCCGGCCCGCTCACCTCTGCAGGCTCCGACGCGCACGCTCGATCGCGACGTCGAGATCCGCGAGATGGGCTTCGGCATCGACTTCCACCAGCATGGTGGAGAAGAGACGGTCGCGCAGGTCCTCGTGGGGGGCCTCATTGAGGCGAAGGAGGGCGGCGCGAAGGGCCTCCTTCTCCGCTTCCGGAAGGCTGGCCCGCACCGCGATGACGTGGCTCGGGACCGGTCCCTGGGCCTGGAGCCGACGCAGTTGCGCCCGTTGTTCCGCGGTCAGGTGTTTGTCCTCGTCGAGCACGTAGTTGCTCACCGCGGCCGCTTCGACATCGCCCGCGAGGAGACGCTCGACGGCGGAGACATAGCCGACTCCGAAGACCACCCGGCCCTCGCCAAAAAAGCTCTCCGGGCGGCTCGTCGCGTCAAGCAAGCCGCGCGCGTGGAGGTCCTGCAGGGGCACCACAAAGCCGCTTGTGCTACTGCGGCTGGCGAACGCCACGGGATGGCCCTCCAAGTCTTCAATGCTGCGGTAGGGAGCGTCGGCTCGCACCAGCCAGTAGCTATCGTAGCTCGTCCGTCCGTCCGGGAAACGCCCCGCCAGGAGAAGCTCCGCGGTCCCCCGCCGACGAGCGTGGACCATGTCCGTCGCGCTCAGATAACCGGCATCGATCGAGCCGTTCGTCAGCCCTTCGATGATGACGGCCGCGGAAAGCGGAATGACGGTCGAGACCGGACGACCCAGGCTCTCGCTCAGAAAAGCTTCCAGGGCGGTCTTCTCCGCCAGCATCTGCTCCGGATTCTTATCCGGCTTGAGCGCGATGACCACGCGGTCCGCCGCGGCCACACTCGCCACCATGAAAACGCCGAGCAGTCCGCAAAAAATCTGACGAAAATTCATAGAGGAGGAGAGAATATGAGACTTGTTCTCAAATCAAGCCAGAGCGCCGTTTTCCTGATCTTGCCCGGTCATCCTGCGCTGGAAACGCGCGCCACCGCTCCGCATCGGCGGGGAAAGGCCGCCTTCTATGGCCGCAAACGAGCCGCGGGTGGACAATGTTTTGACGCCGCCGCCCGGGGCACCTCGACTTGCCGGAAGTGGCCAAGGTCTCCTCCCAGTCGATCTGCCGGCATTGCGGCACACCCTACACGCCGGGCGCCCACCTGCCGGAGGGCTACTGTTGCCATGGCTGCGCCTACGTATATCAGCTCATCGCAGAGGAGGGGCTCGAGCGCTACTACGACCTGAAGGACCGTGCGATCCAGCCGGTGGGTTCGACGCCGCTGCAAACGCAGAGCTTTGCCTGGCTGCGGGAAAAGCAGGCCAGCCTGGAGGAGGAGACTGAAAAGGGTGCCGCGCTCAAGGCCACCTTTCACCTTCAGGGCATGTCCTGCGTGGGCTGTGTCTGGCTGGTCGAAAAGCTCTATCTTCGCCACGAGGGCGCGATCCGGGCGGCGGCCGATCCGCAGCGCGGGGAGTTGCGCCTGCAGTGGGTGGCGGGACAGCTCCCCCTGGATGAATTTGCGGTCGAGCTGCAGCGGCACGGCTATCTCATCAGTCCCGAGCAGGCGGGGGGGCGAGACCTCGCCCACGAGTTGCTGGGGCGCCTCGCGCTCTGCGGTGCCTTCGCCCTCAACGCGATGCTCTTCACCCTTCCCCGCTACCTCGGGATGGAGGATGACTTCGCCCTCGCGGGGCTCTTCAGCCTGCTCACCCTCCTGTTTGCGACCCTCAGCTTCGTCGTTGGCGGCAGCTATTTCATCGTGCGGGCGGCGCGCGCCCTGCGCCGGCGGGTGTTGCACATCGACCTGCCGATCGCCCTCGGACTCTCCCTCGCGTATGCCGGTTCGCTCGCCGGATGGGTGATGCAGGAGGAACGTTTTCTCTACTTCGACTTCGTCAGTATCTTTGCGTTTCTCATGCTCGTGGGGCGGTGGCTGCAGGAGCGCGCGGTGGTGCGCAACCGCAACCAGCTCACCGCGCAACAGGCCGAGCCCGAGGCGGTGACGCGACTCACCCCCTTGGGAAGCGAGCGCGTGCCACTCGCGTCGGTGGAGCGGGGCGACGAGATCGAGATCGGCCCCGGCGAGATGGTTCCGGTGAGTGGCGAACTGCAAACCGCCGAGGCGATGCTCTCGCTGGAATGGATCAACGGCGAGTCCGAGCCGCGCTCCTTCCCTCTGGGGCGTCATGTGCCGGCCGGGGCCAGTTCGCTCGAGCGCCAGCCCATCCGCCTGCGGGTCACCGAGCGTTGGGCCGACTCGCTCCTCGCCCGTCTCCTCGCGCACGAAGAGCGTCCGGAGAGCGCGCGCGGCTACGAAGTGGTGCTCAAGTGGTATCTCGTCGCGGTCCTTCTCGTCGCGATCGCCGGTGGTCTCTTCTGGGTGCTGGTTCCCGGCGACCCGCTCACCGCCTGGCAGGTGGTGCTCAGCATCCTCGTGGTCTCCTGCCCGTGCGCCGTCGGCATCGCGCATCCCCTCGCTGACGAACTGGCCGTTGGGCGACTGCGGATGCGAGGCCTTTTCGTCAAGGATCTGGGGCTCTTCGCCCGCCTCGGGCGGATCCGCGACCTGCTCTTCGACAAGACCGGGACGCTCACCTTCGAGCACCCCGTCCTGCAAAACCCCGCCGCGCTGCAGGCCCTCGCGGCGCGCGACCGGGCCGTCCTGCGCCAGATGGTCGAGGAAAGCCACCACCCGCTCAGCCGCTCCCTGCGCGAGACCCTTCTCGCGACCGAACGGCGCGAAGAAGGCTTCGCCCGCCCCGATGGGGCGCCGGAAGATCTCGCCATCTCCGAGGTGACCGGGGCGGGCATTCGCGCCAGCGCGCCGGACGCGGACGCGAACTGGACCCTCGGCCGGGCCGACTGGGACGGCACCCGCGCGACGGGTACCGCCGACCGGGCCAACGATGTCGTCTTTCGCCGTGACGGGGAGGAACTCGCCGCCTTCCACTTTGCCGACCAGCTGCGCGAACAGGCCGCCGCCACCGTGGCGGAGCTGCGCGCTCGCTTCGGGGTATGGATCCTGAGCGGTGATCGCCGTGAGAAGGTGGATACGATGGCGCGCCAGCTCGACCTCCCCCCCGAGGCCGCCCTCGCGGGCCTCTCGCCCGAGGAGAAGGCGGAATGGGTGGCGTCCCGCCCCGCGGGCTCGACCCTCTTCCTCGGCGATGGGGCCAATGACAGCCTCGCCTTCGACCACGCAGCCCTCCGCGGCACCCCGGTGATCCATCGCGGGGTGCTCGCGCAGAAGGCCGACTTCTACTTTCTCAGCCGGGGGCTGCGCTGCCTCGTCGACCTCTTCGCAGTCGGACAGCAGCGCAACCACGCCGTCCACCGCGTCTTCGCCTTTGCCGTCACCTACAACCTCGTGGCCATCGCGATCTGCCTCGCGGGAGCGATGAACCCGCTCCTCGCCGCCATCCTCATGCCGCTCAGTTCGCTCACCACGCTCGGCATCGTGCAGGCGCACTTCCGGGGCTGAGACACGGCGCAGGGATTCCGGGCCGCCGCGGGGGACTCAGCTGTATTCCTTTTGCGCCTGGTCGAAGGGAAGCGCGGCAACGTTACCGAGGGCGAGGAGGTCGACGCCGGGAAAGATCGAGACATCAGGCGCGAGGGGGACGAGGCGACGGGCGGGGCCAAGGCGAAAACCGGCGCCCTCGGGCACGATCCAGACGTCCTCCGAAAGGTAGCCGAGGACCCGGAGGTTGACCGGGCCCCAGAGCATGAGGACATCCTCGCGCACGAGGTCGCCGCGGCGGAAGAAGACGCCCACGTGCTCGTTGTCGGCGAAGGCCGCGCGCAGCTCCGCCGGCGCGCTCTTGGCCTGGGTAAAGGCGTCGAGGGCAAAGAGGCGCCAGTGGGGAATGTGCGCTGCCGGCTCGCTCGGAGTGAGGCTGAGGATCTGCCCGGAGCGTCCGCTCCAGTGGGCGGTCGAGACTGTTTCGCCCCCGAGGCGCACACCCTGCGAGGATGGGCGGCGCTCCGCCCGGGGGTGGCGCTGCCAGCCGTCCTGCACGACGAGGGCGGAGCCGTCCCAGGCCACCTCGCAGTGTTGGCGCGAGAGGGAGCGGTAGGCGATGACGGCCGCCTTGGGATTGCCCGGGAAGGTGGCCGTGAGCGGCACATCCGCCTCTTCACCGCGTCCAAAGCTCAGTTCGCGCGCGGTGAAAACGTGGAGGCGACGGCGCGCCACCCGCAGGGTGAAGCGGTCCGCCGCAGCCGGGGCGACGGTGGAGGCCGGCTCCAGCACGAACGGCGGAGGCCGTGGAGGGGGCTCGACGGAAGGGGGCGGGAGCGGCTCAACGGGCGGGGATGGCGGCGGTTCCTCTTCGCACTTTGGCGACGAAGACGAGTCCATGGCCGGAGAAGGGTCGACGCCCTCTGCCGGCGGGGGAGGCGAAACGGGGGCGGTCGGCGGCGAACGCACCGGAAGCGGCTCCACCTCAGACCCCGGCGCCGCGGCGGGCGGTGGTGCCGGGGGCGACGCTTCCGGCGGAGCGCCCGACTCTGGCGAGGAAGGCGGGTCCGCGTCCGCCGCAGCCGAGTGTACCGTCGGCGAGGTCCGATCCTCTGCCCCGCCACCGGCCTCGAACTGGCGAAACGACTCTACGAAGAACTCGCCGAGAAAGGCCATGCCGACGAAGGCACGCACGCGCTCTTCCGCCTCTTCGACCCCGAAGCAAAGGCCTGAACGCCGCAACGCGCTTCCCGCCGCCAGCCGCTCCCTCGCCCAGCCGGTTCGGCCCCCCCTCCCGCTCCTCTCCGGCTGCTCCTGAAGAAGCTGCCGCAAGCTGCAAGAATCCCCGCCGCCAGCGGGAGACCAATTGCAGGCAGCCCCGCCGCGCCACCCGGCCAGGCTGCACGCTCTGCCCGCTGCCGCCTGACCCGCGCCCAGAAGCCCCGGGAGCAATCGCCCACGCCTGCCGGGCTGGCACGGGCAATGCAAAAAGAATCCCCGAACGATTCGCCAGCGGCAGCCTGCCGCCAGGCAAAACGGATGAACCCGACCCAATCTCATGAAAAAACAAAACCCGATCCAATTGAAGCAACTCGTCGCCATGGGCCTCCTCACCGGTGGCCTCGGCTTCTACGCTCATCAGGCCGCCGCCCTCGACTCCTGGGAGTACGAGGCCGAAGAAGGCTGGCACCGCGAAGAATGGTGGGACCCCACCGACTGGTTCGACGATGAATACGCCGCCTACGACTACGATTACGACAGCGAGGCGTACGACGGCTACTGGAACAACGACTTCTGGTACGACGACTACGACTATAACTATACGTATGGCCGCGACTACGGTGACCACTATGAATGGGACGCCGCCGAAGACGAGTGGGAAACCGACTACGGCTATCACGACGCCCAATACGACTACGACCCCGAAGCCTACGCCATCGGCACCACCACCCTCTACACCGATGACTACCAGCAGCGGAACATGGATCGTGGCATGGAGCGCAAGACCTTCAACGGCACCATCGAAGGCTTCCGCCACATGAGCCTCACCAACGCCAACGGCCAGCGTCAGAACTACGCCGTCGCCAAGATCCGACTCCAGGACGGCAGCACCTCCGTCGTCAATCTCGGCGAACGCGACCTGCTGACCGATCTCGACCTCCAGCAGGGCGACGACGTCAAGATCCGCGGCAGCGTCGGGCGCATCGACAACCAGCCCGTTGTCATCGCCGACAAGATCCGCGTCAATAACCGCACCCTCGACGTCAACCGCGCCATGACCATGCAGCGTCAACGTGCCGCACAGGATGCCCAGCGCCAGCAGCAGGGCCAGCGCATGGGCCAGCAGGACACCCGCAACCAGCGCGAACGCCAGGAGATGCAGCGCGACCAGCGCAACCAGCGCCAGCGTTTC
>JBKHAU010000120.1:0-7416 GCA_046542725.1 Opitutales bacterium | reverse complement strand
CCCGCCGGAGCAGGCCGCCGAGTGGCGGGCCTGCTGGGAGGAGTTCGAGGCCGGCGAGACCGACGAAGCCCGCTTTGCCCGCGCGATGGACCGCCTCATGCCGATGTTGCACAACCTCTATGGCAACGGCTCCAGCTGGCAGCGCCATGGGGTGACCTATGCCCAGGTGGAGGCCCGCAACCGTCCCATTCTCGAGATCGCCCCCCGGCTCTGGGCCCACCTCGAGCCGCTACTCGCCAAAGCGGTCGCCGATGGTCGCCTGCGGGGGCCCGGCCCGGCGGCCTAGGGTTCTCCTCCGCCCTCCTCGGGGGCGTCGAGGTGTCGCTTCGCATTTATGAACCGCCCGCCCTGCTCGAGGGCCCCGAATTGACGCCGGGACGTCTCCAACGCTACCTCGAAGGAGTGGCGGCCAGCTGGACGAAGCCCGGAGCGACCCCTGAGGGCCGAAGCGTGGCACGGCTCCGCGGCGACTTGGCATTGCCTCGACTCTCCGGCCATTCATTGTGGCCTCCATGCGCATCGCTCTCGTCGACGGCTACAATCTCGTCTTTCGCGCCTTTTACGCCATGCCCGAGCTAAGCCGGAAGGATGGCTTCCCGACCGGGGCCATTCATGGCTGGGTCCGCTCCCTCTGGTGGGTCGACGACCACCTCGAGCCGGACCGCATCCTCGTCTTTTTCGACCTCGGCGGGCCCACCCGCCAGACCACTCTTCAGGCGGACTACAAGGCCAACCGCGCCGAGACCCCGGAGCCTCTCCTCCAGCAGATCCCGGTGATCAAGGAGTGGACGCGGGCGATGGGTTACGCCGGCATCGAGAAAGAGGGCGTGGAAGCCGACGACCTCATCGCCGCCTACGCGGTCGAATGCGCCGCGGCCGGCCACGAAGTCCTCGTGGTGAGCGCGGACAAGGACCTCGCCCAGCTTGTGGGACCGGGCGTGACGCAGCTCCTGCCGCCCCCCACGGCCAATCCCCGGCTCGGCTGGCGTCGCCTCGACCCCGCCGCGGTGGAGGCCAAGTTCGGCGTCCCGCCGCGGCTCATTCCCGACTACCTCGCCCTCATCGGCGACACCTCGGACAACAGCCCCGGGCTCAAGGGCGTCGGCCCCAAGACGGCCGCCAAGTGGCTCCAGCAGTATGGCTCGATCGAGGGCATCCTCGCGCATAGCGGCGAACTCACGCCCAAGCGTTTTCAGGGTCTGGTCCACGCCGAGCAGGCCACCCTGCGGCGCAATCTCGAGATGACGCGGCTCGACCCCGTCCACACCACCGAGCACATCGCGGACGAGCGTGCGCCGCAGCCCGCTGAAGTCTACCGCCTCCTCGAGGCCATGGAGATGCCCGCCTCGGTGAAGGCCGCAAAGGAGCGCTTGGGCGGGAGGGAATGAGCCGCGGCCAAGGGCGCAGGGAGCGCGGCGCAGGCGTCCCGGAAGGGAACCCGCTCCGCGCCTCAGGAGGCGACGTTGACCTCTTCGGGTGAGTAGGTGTAGCCCACCCCGTGGATCGTCTTGAAGGAATCCAGACTGAGGCCGCGCTTCGAGTAGGCGTTGCGAATCTTCACGATGTACTGATCGAGGCTGCGGCTGCGGATGTCGGCATGAATGCCCCAGACCGAGTGGATCAGGCTGCGCCGCGTGATGACCGTGTTCGGGTTGTTCGCCAGGTAGGAGAGGATGCCCAGCTCCTTCTTGCCGATCTTTTGCACGTCGCCGTTGTCAAAATCGACCTCCATCTGGAGTGGCCGCACCGTCGCCCCGCAAAAGGGAAAGGGCTCCTGCGTGATCGAGGCGTTGCGCGTGATGTGAAAGTCATGAGCCGTCTCCGCGCGCCGCAGGACGGCGTTGATGCGGGCAATCAGCTCGGGAAAGCTGAAGGGCTTGGTGATGTAGTCGTCACCGCCCATTTCGAGGCCCTTCACCTTGCCCAGCTCGCTGTTGTCCGCGGTGAGGAAGATGACCGGAGCGTGGAGGTTCTTCTTCTTCATCTCCTCGACCATGGCGAAGCCCGTGAGGTCCGGCAGGTTGACGTCGAGAAGGATGAGGTTCGCGAAGTTCAACTCCAGGAAGCGCAGGGCGTTCGTCCCGCGGTGACAGACCTGCGTCTGCATGCCGGCAAATTCGAGCTGGTCGGCGACCATCTGCGCGATTTGCTTGTCGTCTTCTACGATAAGGATGAGTGGTTTAGGCGTCGCCATGGCTGCACCCCTGGGAGGGAATAAAGTGGCTCGAGTGTTCGGAATATGGGAGAGGCCCTAACCGCCGCGTTTCAGCACGTGTTGAGAGCTGTTGCCTTATATCGGCATTGTTTTTTACAAGTTCTGCAAAAGCGCAATTTTTTACATCTAGGCCATAACTTTCAGTCGCTGTAGGGTGAAAATACGGCCAATTCTAACGCTGAACTAGGGACCATCACCCAGCCAGGGACTCAGAAAAGACTTCCCGCCTTCGAGCGGCCTCCGCAACCTCTCCCGCGATGAAGACCTTTGAATCACTCTGGCAGGAACTGCAGGAAAAAGCCGCCCGGCAGGATCCGGAGTCGGGCACGGTGAAAGCCCTCGCCAAGGGCCCCCACTTCATCGGCAAGAAGCTCGTCGAGGAAGCCGGGGAGGTCTGGATGGCCGCCCGTTACGAGAGCAAGGAAGCCTGCGCCGAGGAAATCTCCCAGCTTCTCTACCACCTGCAGGTCATGATGCTCGCCAAGGGCCTCACCCTCGAAGACGTCTACGAGCATTTGTAAGAGACGTCAGGGCGTCAGGAAGTCTTGGAGTCGTGAAGTCAGGATCGAGAGTCGGTGGGACCTCCCGACACCCAGGCACCCCGACCTCCCGACAAATAACCCTTGCCCCGGGCGGGCGCGGATTGATTGTCCTGCGCGATGTTCCAACTGGCCGTTCCGAACAAGGGCGCACTCTCCGAGAAGGCGCTCGAAATCCTCCTCAGCGCGGGCTACCGCTGCCGGCGCCACAGCCGCGAGCTGATCGTGCGCGACAGTGAGCACGCGGTCGAGTTCCTCTTTCTGCGACCGCGCGACATCGCGATCTATGTCGGCCAAGGGATTGTCGACGCGGGAGTCACCGGTCGCGATCTCTACCTCGACAGTGAGGCGCCGGTGGAGGAAAAGCTCGCGCTCGGCTTTGGCCGGAGCCGCTTCTGCTATGCCGCCCCGGCCGACCGCGAGTGGACGCCGGCGGACTTCGCGGGCAAGCGCATCGCCACGAGCTACCCCCAGATCGTGCAAGCCGACCTCGCCCGCCGCGGGATCGAGGCCGAAGTCGTGCGGCTCGACGGCGCGGTCGAGATCTCCATCCAACTCGGGGTGGCCGACGCCATTGCCGACGTCGTTGAAAGTGGCCGCACGCTGCACGAGGCGGGCCTCGCGATCGTCGGCGAGCCGGTGATGCACTCCGAGGCGGTGGTCATCGGTCGCCCCAGCGAGGCGCTGCGCCCGGAGTTCACGGCCCTTCTTCAGCGCATGGAGGGCATCCTCGTAGCCCGCCACTACGTCCTGCTCGAATATGTCGTGGAGTGCGCCCGGCAGGCGGAGGCCTGCGCCATCACCCCCGGCGTGAAAAGCCCCACTCTCTCGCCGGTGAGCGACCCGGCCTGGGTGGCCGTCTCCGCGATGGTCAAAACCGGTTCACTCAACCGCACGATCGACGAACTCGCCTCCCTCGGCGCGCGTGGCATCATCGCCCACGAAATCAAGACCTGCCGCCTCTGAGCGGGCCACGCGCCGACCGCGCCGAAAGACCCTTCCGGGCTGGACAGGACGGTCCGGCGGGGTTGATTGCAATTTTCCTTTGCACCACCGGCCGGCATCCCCCGAGATAAGCGCCTTTCCGTCCCTTTTACCGTGAGCACGAAATCCGAGCAACAGCAGATCGTTCCAGGCAATCGCAAGTACGAGCCCGCCCAGATCGAAGAACTCCTCGCCTTCGCCAAGGCACCGATCAACGAGGGCCTCGACGCCGAGGCCAAGATCAAGCTTTACCGCGAGATGTCGCGCATTCGCCGCTTCGAGCAGGCGGCCCTGCAATCCTACCAAAAGGGCAAGATGGGCGGCTTCCTCCACCTCTACATCGGGCAGGAGGCGACGGCCGTCGGGACCGCCTCGTTGATGGGGGAGCACGATCACATGATCACCGCCTACCGCGATCACGGCCACGCCCTCGCCGTCGGCATGGGGATGAACGAGTGCATGGCGGAGCTTTTTGGCAAGCTCACCGGCTGCTCCAAGGGCAAAGGCGGCTCGATGCACTTCTTCGCCCCGGACAAGCGCTACTGGGGTGGCCATGGGATCGTCGGCGGGCAGACACCGCTCGGTCTCGGCATCGCCTACGCCCTGAAATATCGAGGTCAGCGCGGCTGCTGCATGTGCTTCCTCGGTGACGGCGCGGTGAATCAGGGAGCCTTCCATGAGTCGCTCAACATTGCCGCCCTCTGGGACATCCCGGTGATCTACATCATCGAGAACAATGGTTACTCCATGGGGACGAGCCAGACCCGCTCCAGCGCCCACCCGGAGCATGGCCTCGCCCAGCGCGCCGAAGCCTACAACATGCGCTGGGACACGGTGCATGGGGAAAACCTTTACGAGGTCCGTGCGAAGGTGCGCGAGGCGATGGACATCGCGGTCGAAGGCAACCGCCCCTCCATTCTCGAGATCTTCACCTACCGCTACTACGGCCACTCCATCGCCGACGCCAACCACCACCGCTACCGCACGAAGGACGAGATCAAGTCCTACCAGGAGAACAAGGACCCGATCGAGGTCTGGAAGCGTATCCTGGTGCATGAGGGCGTCCTCACCGACGAGAAGGCGAAGGAGATCGACGCCGCCGCCAAAGAAGAAGCCAAGCTCTCGGTGAAGTACGCCGACGAGTCGCCCTTCCCGCCCGCCGAGGACATCCTCACCGACATCTATCACTCGGTCGACAATCCCGGCAGCCACACCAACGAAGGCCGCATCTTCTTCAACGATCGGCTGCCCTGGGACGAGACCTACCGCCCCTGAGCCTCCGGCCGGTGAACGCCTGCCACTCGTCTTCGATCCGACCGTCGACCCCGTCGCCCCTGAAAGCCGCACGCTCGAGGGCTTGCCCCCCCCGCCGCACTCTTCTCGTCTGCACGGAGCCGCGCTCGGGAAGCAACCTACTCGGCGATCTGCTCGCTCTGGGCGGGCAGATGCCCGGCCCGAAGGAGTGGCTCAATCCCCCGATGGCGCGCTCTGAGGCGCTCCGCCTCGGTCTGCCCTTCGATTTTGCGCTGGCGGACCTGCTCGTCGCCCTCACCGCGGAGCATACCGACGCGGAGGGCACCTTCACCCTCAAGCTCATGGGCCATCAGCGGCGCGAAATGCTCGCCGCCCTCCGCCGGCAGCCCGGCAGCGAAGGGGCGTCCGCCCGCCAGCTCCTCGCCCCGTTCTTTCCCGGGGCCCATTTCCTCCGCCTCCGCCGGCGCGACACGGTTGCCCAGGCCCTCTCCCATTTGCGGGCGATTCATTCCCAGAACTGGGTCGCGGCGCAGGAGCAGCTCGGCCGACGCGGCAACCCGCTCTATTCCCATCTGCAGATCCTGCGCCTCCTCGAAGAAACCGAAAACAGCGGACAGGGCTGGGAACAGTTCTTTGTCGAAGGCGAGATCGAACCCTTCGAACTCGTCTACGAGGAGCTCGCCGCCGACCCGGTGGCGGCGGTGCGCGCGATCCACGCCTGGCTCGGCCTGCCCCCCCCGGTAGATGAGGAAGCTCTCCGCCAGCGCGCCGCCCGCGGCCGGCAAACCGCCCCCACGAGCAGCCGCTGGGCAGAGCGCTTCCGCGCGGAGCGCGCCTCCTTTCCCGACGCCTCCGCCGTGCCGGTCTTCCCCGCCGCAGCGTTTGCCCTCACCCTCGCGCACGACGCCCTCCCGGGCAGCACCGTCTGCGCCGGCGAGGTGCGTGCCCGCGTCGACCATCTCGGCGGTGAGCCTTGGCAGGGCGCGCGCTCGCCCCGCGGCACCCTCGAAGGTTGGGTCTGGATCGAGGGCCGGATCGGACATCGCCATGGCGCGATCTCGGGCTATCCCTATGTCTTTCAGGAGGTGCCGCCGCTCGCTCCGGGCGAGGTGGCCGAAGTCGACCTGCATCTGCCCGCGATCGAAGACCCGGGAACCTATGAGGTCGAACTCACGGTGCGCCAGACCCGCGAAGACCTGCCCTTCCCCGTCTCGCCGAGCACCACGCTCACCCTCGAGGTGACGCATCCGCCCGCGCGGCAGGCGGCCTGGGAAGTGTTTCCCTCCCTCCGCCCGATCGACCTGCAGCGGTCCTACGTGCCCACTTGCGGCATCTTTTACGACGACCGCTTCCCCTGGATCTATCACGACGACCACGAATGGCTCGAGATCGATCCGGCCGGCAGCGACGCGCACCGCCTGCGCGTCTTCGATCCGCATCTCGGCTGGATCCGCTGCGAACGCGCCCGCTTCAACCGCTGGGAACGGGAAGACGGCGGCGCGACCCTCGTTTTTTCGCATCGCGAGGGCACAACCCGGCATTTCCGACTCGAAACGACCGACGCCCCCTTCACCATCCCGACCAACGATGGCGAAACGGCCCACCGCGCGCTGGCCGCCCGATCGGGTTGAAGCCCTCCCTTGCTTTCGTTCTCTTTCCCGCCTTTATTCACCCGTTTTATTTCCGCCATGGCCATCATCACCTACCGCCAAGCCCTCAAGGACGCTCTCGCCGAAGAGATCGAGCGCGACGAAAACGTCTTCCTCATGGGGGAGGAAGTCGCCCAATACAACGGAGCCTACAAGGTGACCGAAGGCCTCTGGGCGAAGTATGGCGACAAGCGCGTCGTCGATGCCCCCATCTCCGAAGCCGGCTTCGTCGGCCTGAGCGTCGGCGCCGCCATGATGGGCCTGCGCCCGGTCGTCGAGATAATGTTCATGAGCTTCCTCTACGTCGCATGGGACCAGGCGCTGAACAACGCCGGCACCGTGCGCTACATGAGCGGCGGCCTCACCCATGTGCCGCTCGTCATCCGCGGTCCGGCCAACGGCGGGACCAATGTGGGCGCGACCCACTCCCACACGCCGGAAAACATGATGGCCAATTTCCCCGGCGTGAAGGTCGTCGTGCCCGCCACCCCGGCCGACGCCAAGGGCCTCATGAAGTCTGCCATCCGCGACAACGACCCGGTGTACGTCATGGAGAACACCCTCCTCTACGGTGAGGAAGGCGAGGTCCCCGAGGACAAGGATTTCCTCGTTCCCATCGGCAAGGCCGAGGTCAAGCGCACCGGCAAGGATCTCACCATCGTGGCTCACGGCCGCAGCGTGCTCGAATCCCTCAAGGCCGCCGAACAGCTCAAGAAGGACCACGGCATCGACGTCGAGGTGGTCGACCTGCGCAGCATCCGCCCGCTCGACGAGG
>JBKHAU010000119.1:0-7425 GCA_046542725.1 Opitutales bacterium | reverse complement strand
TTCATCACTCCAGAAATCCTTCATCACTCCAAAAACGCGGCGCCGACGCCATCCGCGACGAGCCGGCCGGCGGGGGTGAGGCGCCAGTGGCCGAGGCGCGAGATCTCGAGCAGGCCCTCCTCCGCGAGATCGGCGGCGAGGCGATCGTAGGCCGCCCAGGGGGCGGCGGGAAAGCGCCGCGCAAGGGCCGGACGATCGACCCCGGCGTTCATCCGCAGGCCGAAGATGAGGGCGTCGCTGGCGAGGAGGGCGGGGGAGAGGGAGACCTCGTCTTCGAGCGTCTCCTCGCCGCCTTCCAAGCCCGCGGTCCAGGCTTCGAGGGAACTCGGTTGGGTGAAGCGCCGACCGGCAAACTGACTGGCGGCGGACGGGCCATAGCCGAGCCACTCCTGCATCTGCCAGGTGTTGAGGTTGTGCTCGCAGGCGTGGCCGGGGCGGGCGTAGTTGGAAACCTCATACTGGGCAAATCCGGCGCCCTCGAGGACCTCCCAGGAGGTCTCGTAGAAGGCCGCTTCGTCGCGCTCGCTGCGCTGCTGCACTTCGCCACGCTGAAGCTGCACCCACAGCCTGGTGTCCTCTTCGAAGGTGAGGCAGTAGGTCGAAAGGTGGGTCGGTCCGACTGCGAGCGCCGCCTCCAGGTCCCGCCGCCAATCGGCCAGGCTCTGCCCCGGCACGGCGAAGATCAGGTCGAGGTTGAGATTCTCGAAGCCGGCGGCATGGATCGTATCGATTGCCCGAAGGACCTGCCGGGGCGAGTGCTGGCGCCCGAGGCGATCGAGCATCCTCTCGTCGAAGCTCTGCACCCCCATGGAGAGCCGGGTCACGCCGAGGTCGCGCAAAACGGCGAGTTTGTCCGCCTTCACCGTGGAAGGAGCCATTTCCACCGTCCATTCTGCCGGGGGAGCGGGCAGGACCTCGAGCATCTGGCCACCAAGGGTCTCGAGGTCGGCCGCGCGGAGCAGCCCGGGCGTGCCCCCGCCCCAGAAGGCGGTGCTCGCGTAGCGCCCCGGTGCCGGACGCCGAAAGGCCTTTTGCATGGTCTCCAGATAGCGGCGGATCGCCTCCCGCTCCGGTGCCTCCTGATAAAAAGCGCAGAAGTCGCAGGCGGTCGCGCAAAAGGGCACGTGGACATAGATTCCAAGCGCTTCGGCGGGGTCAGATCGTGCTTGCAGTGCCATCCCGTGGAGCCCTTAACATCCACGCATTCATGAAGATTGCGCAATCCCGATTGAGCCTGATTTGGGCCGGCCTCGCGATCGTTTTTCTGAGCGGCTGTGGATCTACCTTTCACAACCTGACGGACGAACGCATCCCCCAGAACGCGTCGAACATCTACACCTTCTCCTTCAAGGCGGACTTCCTCAGCGCGAATGTGGATAAGGAGTCCGCTGTCGCCTATCTGGTGATCAATGGCGAAACGCTCCTCATGGACCGCCTCGAGGGGCGGGAATTGGTGTTTGTCTACGACTACCCGTTTCCTCCCGGGGTGAACGAGCTGCGCTACTACTACCAGCTCGACTATGAATACACCAACGCAGGGATCGTCGGTGAAAAAACGATCTACAGCACCGACGAGAATTACGGGCGCCCTTTTCTCGCCCGCCTCACCAATCGCTACCCGATCCAACTCGTGAGTAGTCGCGGGCGCGTCGGTGACCGGATCGCGGTCGTCGGCAGCGGCTTCAGTGAGTTTGACGCCGTGCGGGTGGGTGAAAGCACCGCTGAGACACGCTTCCGCTCGCCCAACTCACTCGAGTTCATTGTGCCTCCGCTGGATGCGGGGCGTTCCTACCCCGTGGTCCTCGAGGCCGCCGGTGGCGATCTCGAAATGGGCAGCTTTCGCGTCGATCAGGGGGCCCTCCGCGTGAGCCCTGACACGATCGACATCTCCTCCGGTGATCCCACTCAGCTCACCTTCATGATCGATGGCGAAGCCCCCTCGGGCGGCTTTTCCATCGATGTCACGACCGATGTGCCCGAGTCGGTGATCATGCCCGAAGTCACGATTCCGGCCGGCAGCCGTTCGGTCTCCATCATCATCGAAGGGGGAGCACCCGGGCAGGGCCAGCTCGTCGTCGAGGCCCCGGGCTTTGGCACCCAGACGATCCCTGTGCGGGTCGACTGACGGGCGACGGCTCCATTGCAGGGCGCCGCGCGCAGCCGGGGCGGTCTGCGCCGCTTAAAGCGGGTTGGCGGGGGATCAGACGGTGCTGTTCGCCCTCCATTTTGCCCCACCGCGGACAAGTGAGCCCGGAAGCGCCGACGTTCCCGTCGGCCTCGAGCCAGAGGACGCCACCGACCGGGTCGCACCAGGGCCGATGCTCGCAGACCCCGCCGTCGAGGCGCTTGCGGTTTGCGCGCGGAAACATCTCCGGGAGTCTGCTTTCGCAGAAGGCTCCGCCCAAGGCGCCTTCTCCACAACAGCGCACTTGCGCGAGCCAAGCATGTGGTTCTGGGACCGACCGCAGGCCTTGAGCAACGACTTGCGCGCTCCGAAAACGTCGATGTGGGGGAGTTTCCGCCACAATTGCGGAACCCGGGCCGGTTGGACGGGTCTGGCCCCGCTCAGAAAGGCTCGTTGCGGGGCGGAAACTGTGGGCTCGCGCGGTGGATGTGCCCGGGTTGGAGGACGATCCGGCCGCCCTTGGCGGGAAGCTCGTCGTTGAGCCTCAGTTCGACCTCCGCCGGTTCACTGAGGCCCTCGAGTTCGAGTCGCCATTCGCCGATCCCGGTCGGACTGAGCCGTCGACCCTTTTCCCAATCGAGGGGGGGAGCGCCCCGTGCATAGACATGGTTGCTCACTCCCACCAGGGCCTTGACGATGAGGCGGCACTCGCCGGCCGGGAGTTCGGGCTCGATCGCCTCTTCACCAAAAAGGGAAGGCGCCGAGCCCTCTTTCTTCGGGGGCGGTTGGTCCCCGGAGGGCGGAGGGACGGGGGCTTCCTTCGAAGCGGCCGGTGTGGTGGACGCTCGCGGGCGGGAGCGCTTTGCCTTCCCGCCCTTCTCTTTGGTCGACGTGGGCGGGGTCGCCGACGCCATGTCCTCGCCGGCCACCGCCGATGGAGGGGGCACTGCTTCGGGAGGCGGCCCGTCCTCCCTGGCGGGGGGCGGCGTGACGGCAGGGGAAGGTTCCGACGGCGTCGCTGCGCCTTGGTCGGGCACGGGCGCCGCCGGGGCGGGCGCCGCCGGGGTCTCGATCGTCGCGGGCAGGCTGCCGAGCGGAGTGGAGCTCGCGGCAGGGAAGGTATCGCCGAGCGTGTCTTCCAGGCTCTCGAGGCGCTCGGCAATGGTCTCGAGCTTGTCCTCGCGCACGAGAAGGGCGTTTTCGAGATGGGCGCGGATCTCGGTGAGGGCCGCTTCGAGTGTGCTCAGGTCGACGGAGACAGGCGCCGGGACGGGCACTGCGCTCTCGTCGGGGGCGTGGCCTCGGAGGGAACCGAAGCCGTCGCCCAGCGCCTGGAGACGGTCGACGATCTCCTGCGCCTGGGCGGGGACCTGACGCGCGCTGAGGGTCGCCCGCGAGGCATCGGCCGCGGCCGTTTCGGCGCGTTGCACGAGTGAGCCGATCTCTGCGAGGGCGACACGCAGGGTCTCCGGTGCCTTCACGGCCGCCGCCTGGATCTGCTGCCGTGCCCAGAGAAATTCGATCGTGTAGACCGCCAGCGGGAGGCACCCGCCGAGAAAGACCGCGAGGGCGAGGACTGCCGCCATGCCGCTCGTGAGGGCGGCACCATGAATGAGGAAGAGAGAGAGGGCGAAGAGGATGAGCAGCGCGTCACCGACCCAGCTAAGGGTGCGCACGAGAGTGGAAAAGGGGACAGTTTTCATGAGAGCGTCGCGCGGACAGGCGGATGATCAAGCGCCTCCGAGGCGGGTCAACGGGAAAGCCGCGCCGCCGTCATGGCCTTCCACCCAAGGTCGACTGAGCTTGGACGCACCGGCCGAAAAATCCGCGTGGTGGGTGAGGAACCATTCCACCACCGCCTCATTCTCCGCCCGTTCGAGGCTGCAGGTGCTGTAGACCAAGGTTCCACCCGGCGCGACAAAGTGCGCCGCCTGGGCGAGGAGGCGCCCCTGCAGGGCCGCCAGTTCCTCGAGCTGGAGCGGGCTGAGCAGCCAGCGTACATCGGGTCGGCGACGGATGACGCCCGTGTTGGAGCAGGGGACATCGAGGATCACCGCGTCGTAGGCGGCGGGAAGGCCGTGCGCGGCGAGATCTGCCGGGCGGAGAGCCGCGACGTCCGCCCCGAGGATCTCCAGGCGCAGCCTTGGGTGGACGGGGGCAAGATTCTCCTCCAGACGCGCGAGGCGTGGTCCGGGCAGGTCGACCGCCACGAGGGTCTCGAGCGCGCCCTCGCCCGCGCTCGCAGCATCGAGAAGCGCCCGGCTTTTGCCGCCGGGGGCGGCACAGAGGTCGAGCACGTGGCGGGGGCGAGCGCGCATGGCCAACTCGACGGGGTGCCGGGTGAAGGGATCCTGAATGTAGGCTTCGCCGCGTTCGACCACGCCCAGAACGGCTTCGCGGGCCTCTGGCGTGAGTTCGAAGAAGCCTTCCCATGGCGTCGGGCGGAGTCCCGCGGGCGGCTCTGTCTGGCTCGCCCAGCGCACGTAGGTGGACGCCTCGCGCTGGTTCCACGCGAGCAGTTCGCGGGTGGCCGCAGGGCCGTGCTCGGCTTCCCAGCGCGCAACGAGCCAGGCGGGGTGAGTTGCGCCGAGATCACCCGGATCGAGCGTCCCGGCCGCCCGGCGCAGGACCGCGTTGACCAGTCCGGCTTCCCGTGGGCTCAGAAGCGCCCGCGCCACATCCACGGCGTGGTTCACGACGAGCGGGCGCCGCTCCCGGTCGATCATCGCCATCTCGGCGCAGGCGAGTTCGAGCAAGGTCTGGAGTTCCATCCGCGGTGGTTTGCGGAGAAACTCGCGCAGTCCGGCCTCGGCCCAACCCCGCCAACGCAACCAGGCATAGAAAAGGTGAAACGCACGCCGCCGCGTATCGCTTTCCAGAGCTTGCCAACGGGCGACTAACTCGTCGGCCTTGTGCGGTCGCCGCCGAAAGGCAACGGCCGCGCCGAAAGCGTTTTTCCATGCGGGATTGGCGGGCATCGGGCAGTCTCAATCTTTTAGTTGACCCCTTTTGGAGGGGTTGGCTCCATTTCATCTTTTGAAACCCTGCCAGCGAAAGATCCCATGAATCAGGAAGCAATCGATTTGCTTATCCAGAAGACCCCCCGTCTGAAGCGCCATCGCGCGAAACTCGAGTCCATGCAAGTGGGTGCCTATTGTGTCCACCGCGCGTGGGGCATGGGACGGATCCGCCAATACGACGCAGTGGAAAACCGCCTCATCATCGACTTCGAGGAAGGTCGCGAGGGGCATGCGATGGACCCGGCTTTCTGTATTGAAAAGCTCGATATTCTCGGGCCCGACGACCTCCTCGTGAAGTCTCGGGTGGACCCTGAGCGCGTCCAGGAGATGATCAAAAAGGACCCGGCCGAGGTCATCGTCGAAATCCTGTCGCAATTGCCCGAGCACACCGCGGGCAACACGGAGATCGAGGCCGTTCTCAGCCGGCTCATCGGCCCGACAAAGTACAAGAAGTGGTGGACGGCGACGAAGAAGGTCCTCGCGAAAGACCCACGCATCGCCGTACCGGTGAAGAAGACCGACCCTTGGGTCCTGCGCGATGAACCGGTCAAGCCGGAGGACGAGGTGCTCGAGGAGTTCTTCGAGACCAAGGCGCCGAAGAAGAAGATCAATTTTGCCAACAAGCTCGTGGAAATGTCGGTGAAGCATGCCGACATCGAGGAAGCCCTCCCCGAGATCCTTCAGGAGTTGGCCGCCAGCCTCGCCGAGACGAAGCAACTCACGCTCGGTGAACGCCTCTATGGCATCTGGGTGCGCAACGACCTGGCGCGCTTCATCCACAGCGACGTGGAGAGCCTTGAGCCGACCTCGCACTCTATCCTCATCCACTCGAAGGACCTCTCGGGCCTCGCCGACGAAATTCCGGCGACACACCACAAGCGCTACATCGACCTCATCAAACGGACCTTCCCCGACGACTGGTCGAAACACATCTTCGAGTTGCTCAAGAACAGCTCGGGCAAGCTGACCGGGGAGTGCATCAACTTCCTCATGGAAGCCGGTCTGAGTGACGACATCACCAAGACCTTTCAGCGTTGGCTCGTGGAGCAGAACCTCAAGGGGCCGGTCCTTGGCTGGATCCTCAAGAATCGTGCCTCGCGTAAATACGGCAAGATGCTCAGTCCGATGATCAACTCGCGTCTGCTCAGCGCGATCTTCTGGGCGATCGACTACGAGGCGCTGCAGACCGCTGGCACGCGGCGCATCCCTCTTGCCGAACAACTTCTCGAGGATCCGGACCTCATCGGGGACCTCCTCGCCACGGCCACGCCCGAGACGGCGCACGATCTTGCGCAAACCTTGCTCCTCAATCAGGGCTTCGAGGACCTTTCGAAGAAGTCGCTCCTCGCCCGCTTCATCAAGCTTTTCCCCAGTGTGCAAGGGCTGGTCAGCGGGCAGACCGGAGCCGAAGCGGCGGAGGAGAGCCTCTTCGTCTCGCAGGCCAGCTACGAGGCGCGCAAGGCGGAGTATGAGGAACTCGTCGGTAATCGGATCCCCCGCAACAAGGAGGATATCGCCGAGGCGCGTGCGCACGGCGACCTGAAGGAAAACGCGGAGTACAAGATGGCCCGGCAAGAGCAGGACCTGCTCCTCGCGCGCAAGTCGGATCTCGAGCGCGACCTCGCCCGCGTGCAGGTGACCGACTTCTCCGAGGCCCCCGAAGACATCGTGGGAATCGGCTCGACCGTCGATCTCGTCGCGGTCTCCACCGGGGCAGAGCACCACTATGCCATCCTTGGCGCGTGGGACAGCGATCCGGAAAAGGATATCCTCTCTTACCAGACGCCTCTCGCCCGTGCCCTCACCGGCCAGAGCGAGGGCAATACGGTGGAGATCGATATCGATGGCCACCGCGAGGCCTGGCAAATCAAGGCGATCGGCCGCTGGGTGGACTCGCAGTCGAAGTAAGCAACCTCTCGGTCCGACAGCCTCGTCACCCGTGCGGTCGGCCATCTCGATGACTGAACCGCTCGAACACCTCCGTCTCCTTGGCGACACCACCCGCCTTCGGCTCCTGCACCTCCTGCGGGGGGACGAGTTGAGCGTGGCCGAGTTGCAGGAGGTGCTCGACATGGGGCAGTCCCGCATCTCCTCCCACCTCGCCCTCATGCGGCAGAGTGGGTTGGTGCAGGACCGCAAGGACGGCAAACGCAGCTTTTACGCGCTCGCGGTGGACCTGCCGCGTGCCTCGCGCGAGTTGCTCGAAGCCGCTTTCAAGGCGACCGCGGGCGACGCTGCCGTGCTTGAAGACCGGCGCAACCTCGAGCGCATCCTCGAGCG
>JBKHAU010000118.1:0-7445 GCA_046542725.1 Opitutales bacterium | reverse complement strand
CCCGGCCGGTGAGGGTCGCCCTGTTGTCGGTCGTGACACCCTCGGCGCCCTCGCGGAGGAGAAGGGTGCCACCGCGCTTGAGCTTGCGCGGGCCCACCGTGCGAAGGCGCGCGCGCTCCTCGATGAGCTTTGCGTTGATCGCGGGGCGGGCGATGGGGCACTGCGGCACATCGACGATGGAGCGGTTGGCGTAGCGCTGGAAACCGATCGGCCCGAGCTGCCCGTCGCGCGGCTTGCCGAAATGCGGGGTCAGCTTCGAGCGGTAGCCGTACTGCGCGGGCGAGCCGCGGCAGGGCTCGACCGGCACTTCGAGACCGCCGAGGTGCTTGAGGAGGGCGCGGATCTGACTCGTCTTCCAGCGCAACTGCCCCTCGTAGCGGAGATGTTGATACTGACAACCGCCACACTCGGTGAAGAGCGGGCATGGCGGCTCGACGCGCTCGGAGGAAGCCTCGAGCACCTCGACGAGGTCGGCGTCGGAGTAGTTCTTCTTGTTGCGCCAGATGCGAACGCGGACGCGCTCGCCGGGGAGGGCGAAGGGCACCATCACGACCCAGCCGTCGATCCGGCCCACGCCTTCCCCGAGATTGGAGAGATCGTCGATCTGCAGTTCGACCTCCTCGTGGTAGGTGAACGGTTCGGGGACGAAGTTCTTCGGGGGATGGGACGGCATGAGGGCGGGCAACCGAGCGACGCAAGGCCATGCAACGCGGCGGTGCAAGTCCCGAGCGCAGGCGCGTGGACGGGCGTGTTCGTGCTTTCCCCGGCGCCGCTTCTGTCCATCATACCGGGTCTTTCGTGCCGCGTCGTCCATGCCGTCCGAGTTTCAAGTCATCACCAGTGCCCAGAACCCGCGGGTAAAAAACCTCGTGCGCCTGCGCGAGGCGCGGCACCGGCGCCGTTCCGGCTATTTCCTGATCGAGGGCGAGCGCGAGGTGGAGCGGGCGCTCGTCGCCCGCTGGACGCTCACGAGCCTCTTCTTCGCGCCTGAACTCTTTCGCGCGCCGGCGACCATGGACCTCGTCGAAAGCGCGGCCGAGCGCGACGTGGAGACGATCCAGCTCGCGCCCGAGGCCTTTGCCAAGGCGGCCTATCGGGAGGGGCCGGACGGCATCCTGGCGCTCGCCCCGGCCCGCTCCCACGCGCTCGAGGACCTTGCTCCGCGCTCTCCCGCCCTCCTCCTCGTCGTCGCGGGGGTCGAAAAACCGGGCAACCTCGGGGCCCTCATGCGCACCGCCAACGCTGCCGGAGCCGATGCCCTCATCGCCTGCGACCCAGTCTGCGATCTCTACAATCCCCACGCCATCCGCGCCTCACAGGGCGCCTTTTTCGATCTCCCGCTTGCCGCCGCCGAGGGCGAGGGCGTGCGCCGATGGCTCGGTGAGCGCGGCATCACCGCCGTGACGACCAGCCCGGGGGCACCGCAAACGCTCTGGGAAACCGACCTCACGCGCCCCCTCGCGCTCGTCGTCGGGGCCGAGAACACGGGCCTCGACAAGGCCTGGCTGGAGAACGCCTCGGAACCCGTCGGACTGCCCATGGCAGGTCTGACCGACAGCCTCAACGTGAGCGTGGCGGCCGGCATCGCGCTCTTCGAGGCGGTGCGCCAGCGCACCCCGCGGGGCTGAGTTTCAGCCCAGCGTGGCGAGGGCGCCGAGCGCGGCCGCGGTGCCTTGGGCCGCCGCCAGCCAGGCGTTGGCAATGGGCTCGTCGCCATGCAGGTCGACTGCCTCACCGACCCAATGAAGGCCCTCCTCGCGCTGCAGTTCGAAGGTACCGGGAACGAGTTCCCCGAGCAGGACGCCGCCGGCGAAAAAGCCCGCCACACGGTCGAGTCCGTAGCCGTGGAAGGGCAGGCGGGAACTCGTCAACTGGGTGCCGAGAGCCTGCAGTTGGCGCGGAGCGAGCGAGCGCCAGGGCTCCGCCGGGGGCAGTTTGGCCGCCCCGACGAGATAGGACCAGAGGGGAGCGGGCAGCCCCTCCCAGGGAAACTCCGCCACTCCCCGCCGCCCGGCCTGCTCCTGAAAACGCTGCAGCACGGCGGTGGAGAGGCCATCGCCCACGGCCGGCACCCAGTTGACGACCAATTCACCGCGATAAGACGCTTCCGCCAAGCGCTGTGGAAAGCGCGCCGTCAGGCGATGCAAGGCCGCGCCGCGAAGCCAAGGATAGACACTCTCCAGCTCACCCTCCACGCTTGGGGCATGCTGGGTTCCCTTCTCCCGCAGGCGCAGGCCGACAGGGTGCGGGGGCAGTTGATTCCAGGTTTTGCGGCGCGTCGCGGAAAGGCGGAGGTTGAGTCCGGCGGGCAGACGGGGGGCAAGGGCGATGGCCCGCTCCTCGGCCCAGGTGAAGGCGTGGTTGCGCCCGCCGCCGGTCGCGAGAATCAGGCGCCGCGTCGTGATCGGCGGGCCATGGTCGAACCAGACCCGATGGTGACCGTCTGCGTCACGACCGATATCGACCGCCTTGGCCCCGAGGCGGAGGGCAACCTCCGCACCCTTCAGTTCTGCCTGCCAGCGTTCTGCCGCCGGGCGCACCGCGCCCTCGGCGAGCGGGGTGGCCTCGGCGCCCTCCAGCCAGTCGAGCCAGGCGTGCGGCAGCATGTGGCTGCCGCTCGTCGACCAGTTGGCACGGGGCGCGCGGGGGCCCACCTCCGGCCGGCGATCGTGCCGCCACCCGGCGAGGAGGCGCTCGCCCCGCTCCACCACACACAAGTCCCGGGGCGACAGGCCGGCGGCAAGCGCGGCGCGCACGGCGGCCTCCCCGGCCAGGCCCGTGCCCACTACGGCCAGGGAATGAATCAGGTCTCCTCGGGACATTATTCCACGGTGGAAAGCTCGACAGGCTTGTCCACCGAAAGCATAGAACTCAAACGCTAAGATCCATTTGCAACCTTCGCAAATACCTGAACCGTCGCGTTTAAGGATGTTCACAACTCCTCCCCCAGACCGCCCGCAGGCCCCGCCGCCGCTGGATTTCCGGACGGCGTATTGCCGCTCCATCGGATGCCCTACGGACGAATTCGAGCCCCGTGTGCTGCGTCAGACGCTGTTTTTTCAGGCGCGTCTCGTGCGCGGTTGCCTGCGCCCCTTCCGCCCCGGGAGCTTCTTTCCCGAATACCTTCTCGTGAAGCAGGCGGGGGACAAGCAGAGCCTCGCCGACGTGCAACTCGATATCGACTTCTATCAGCACAAGCACGTCGTCGGTCAGCTCCTGCGCGAAAGCTGCAACCTTCGTCTCTCCGGACGACGCCTGATGGCACTGGCCCGACGAAGTTTCGCCGAGGCCCGCGCGGGCGAAGCGCACGCGGCCGCGGCCGCCCTGCGCGAGCGTCACGAAGGCGCTTGAAACCGGTGCCGGGGTGCGTCTCAATCGGCCGCATGGTCTTTACGCGGAGACAATGGATCACGACCGGAGCCCTCACCGCGGGCTGCTTCGGGCTGTATTTCGGTCTGCGGGCGATGCCCGTGGAAGCGTGCGAAGTGCTTCACTACGGTGATTATGTAAACGCCGAGGGCGTCATCGAAGGCTGCGGCTATGAGGAGGTCGGCTTCTTCGATCTCGAGGCCATGCGCTTCCCGCTCCTGGCCGAGCTCGAGCCGCTGGGATCGGTGCGGGCGGGAGAACCAGCCACCTTTCTCCTCCACCTGCACACCTTCACCGGCAAGGCCGTGAGCTATCGCGACCTCGCGGTGAGCCACACCGAGCGACTGCACGCAATGGTCGTGGACACGACGCTGGAGGATTATCAGCACGTGCATCCGCGCGACGGCGGCGCGCCAGGGACCTTTATCCTCGAATTCGAGCCGCAAAGGGCAGGCGCCTACCAGATCTATTTCGACTTCATTCCCCTGCAAACCGCGCGGCGATCGCTCGTCGCGGCCACCGTTGAAGTGGCACCGGCTGAGGCTGTCGACCTCGAAGCGGCCGCCGGCACGGCCCGCGCGATGAGCGGCCCGGATGACCTCGACGTGCGCCTCGTGACGGACGCGGACGCGCTGCGCGCGGGCGAGGAGGTCACCTTCCGCCTGGAGGTCGCCCAGTCCTCCGGGGACGCGCCCCTGCGCTTCGATCCAATCATGGACAGTTACGCTCACCTCGTGGCCTTTGCGCCCGGGCGGACGGGGTTTGCCCACTTCCATCCGCGCGACCCTTTCATCGACGGGCAGGATCCGCTCAATCCCTCCCTCGACTTTCTGTTCGCGGCCGACGATCCGGGCGAGTATCGCGTGTGGGCACAGTTTTCGGTCAACGGGAGGGAACATTTCGTGCCCTTCGACCTCACCGTCGCCGCCGCGAGTTGAGGGCGGGCACGGCGCATCGGCACCGCATGTCCAACCGGGTCCTCACGGTCATCAACCTCGTCCTCAGCGGGGCAATTCTCACCTTCCTTCTCTGGCTCATCTATGCTTTCGAGCTGGAGGACGGGGTCGGCCGGCTCAGCTGGCTCCCCCACTTCAACGCCGCCTGCAACGCCGCCAGCGCGACGGCCGTGGCGTGCGGCGTCGTCCTCATTCGAAGGCGGCGCAAACGCGCCCATGCGGTCGCGATGATCACCGCCACCCTCGCCTCAGCCGCCTTTCTCGTCGGCTACCTCGTGCATCACACCGTCCAGGGCGATACCCGCTTCCTCGGCACGGGTTTCATCCGCCCGGTCTATTTCTTCATCCTCATCACCCATGTGGTGCTCGCGGCAGTGGCGCTGCCCCTCATCCTCAACACGCTTTCCTTTGCCGCCCTGCGGCGCTTCGAGGTACATCGCCGGATCGCTCGCTGGACCTATCCGGTCTGGCTTTACGTCTCGATCACCGGCGTGCTCGTGTGGTTCTTTCTGCGCGTCCTCTATCCCGCCGGGCCGGCCGTCTGAGGGGCGCTGAAGTGAGATTCGCGGGGGCCTTGCGGGATTTTTCTTGCGCCCGAAGAGGTGGCGGCGTGTTCTCCACGTTTTTTCCATTTCGAAAAGCGAGGATTCACCATGTCTCAGCATCCCAGTTTCAAGGCCGGCGGCTCCGGCAAGAAAAAGGCTCGCAACGTGCTCAAGCGTTTTGAGCGCGTCGCTCTCCTCCGCAAGCGCGGCCTGTGGAAGGTGGAAGATGGCGTCGTTGGTCTGAAGAAGACCATGCCTGAGGCCTGAGGCCCGCCGGACTCCAGGTCTCTGCACAACCTTTTCTCAACCTCCCGCCACGGGAGGTTTTTTTGTGGCCCGGTGTCGGCTGCCGAGAGCGGAGGCGGCGAGGTAGAGCGCCGCCGCCAGGAGCACGATGGAAGGCCCCGTCGGCCAGTCGCCCATATAGCTCAAGCCGATGCCTCCGAGGACGGCGACGAGGCAGAACGCAATTGCCCCCGCCATCATCGCCCCAAGGGAACGGGTGAATCGGCCCGCCGCCGCCGCCGGCAGCGTCATCAGCGCCACCACGAGGATGAGACCCACGACGGCGAGAAGCAGCACCACGGTGAGTGAGACCAAGACGATGAAGAGCATCGAAAAGAACTCCACCCGCAGTCCGCGCAGGCGGGCAAACTCCTCGTCGAAACTCGCCGCCTGCCAGACCGGAAACCACGCCACGAGGACCCCGAGCACGATGAGGTCGAGGACGAGCACCCGCCCGAGATCGGCCGGCGAGACGAGGAGCAGGTTGCCAAAGAGGTAGTCCGTGGGATTGGCGTAACCCGGCGTCAGGGAGAGACAGATCAAGCCCACCGACATGCCCACGGCCCAGAGCGCACTCAGGAGGGTGTCCTCCCGATCGGGCGCCCAGCGTCGCACCAACTCCATTCCGATGCCGCCGAGGGCCGCCAGGAGCGCCCCACCCCACAGTGGATCGACCCAGCTCCAGCCCCGCGCCTGGGCGAGGTAGAGGCAGAGTCCGATCCCGCCGATGGAGGCGTGCGCCACCGCGCCCGCGAGATAGGCCAGTCGCTTCGCCACGATGATCGTGCCGAGACTGCCGAAGGCGACACTCGCGCCCGCCCCGGTCGCCAACGCGAGCCAGAGGAAGCCCTGGGGCCCGCTCCACCATTCACTCATGCGGCGGTGCTCCGACACCGTGAGAAGAGGCGTCTGGCGCCGTGTGGTCGTGCCGCACGGCCTGCACTCCCGCCCCGTAGAGCGCCTCCATCGTATCGGCGTCGAGCTGCTCGGCGACGTGCTCGGTGACCGTCTGGTTAACGCAGAAGACCCGCTCCACGAGAGCCGCCACAAAGGCCGCATCATGCGACACGAGGACCAGCGTAAGGCGCCGATGCAGGCTGCGAATTTTTTCGAGAAGGCGCGTCTCGCTGTGGGCATCGACCATTGCCGTGGGCTCGTCGAGGAGCAGGATTTCGGGTTCGACGGCGAGCGCCCGCGCGATGAGCACACGCTGCTGCTGACCGCCCGAGAGCTCGGCCATGGGGGCTCCGCGCAAGTCCTCCAGTTCCATCTCGGCAAGGCATTCCCGGGCCACTGCACGGTCTCGGCGGGAGTGAAATCCCGGCCGATTACCCCGCAAACGCCCCGCCAGGACGACCTCTTCGACCGCGATGGGAAACTGCGGGTCGAAACGCAGGTGCTGCGGCATGTAGCCCATCAAGGCCTGCGCGCGGCGGGGCGGCCGGCCCAACACCTCGATCTGTCCGGCCTCCGGCGTGAGGAGCCCGAGGATAAGCTTGAGCGCAGTCGACTTGCCTCCGCCATTGGGGCCGACGAGACAGACCGCCTCACCCGGCTCGATGCGAAGAGACACCTGTTCCAGAACCCGCCGCTCGCGATAGGCGAAATCGACCCCGCGCAGTTCGACCGCCGCCGTCATGAGGGATCGACGACCTCCGTCTCCGCGAAGCCCGCCGCCAAAGTCGCCGCGAGATGCCGGAGATTGTTTGCCCAGTCCGCCGCGAGCGGATCGAGGATGACGAGTTCCGCACCGATCGCACGAGCGAGTTGCTGGGCCGCCGCCGGCCGATGCTGCGGTTGCACATAGATGACCTTCACGCCCTCCCGCCGAGCGGCCGCGATGAGTTCCTCGAGATCGCGCAGGGAGGGCTCACGCCCCTCCCGCTCGAGGGCCACCTGCTCCAAACCAAAGGCATCCGCAAAGGCTCCGAAAGCCGCGTGGTAGACGTAGAAACGCCGCCCCTCGTAGGGGGCCAGCCGGGCCGCGAGTTCCGCTTCCAGCGCCTTGCATTGCTCGGCGAAGGCGACCTCTGCCCGCCGGATGGCCGCCGCCTCGGCGGGACGGGCCGCCGCCATCGCCGCGGCCAAGCGCGCGGCATCGGCCCTTACGAGGCGGGGATCCAGCCAGCGGTGGAGCTCATCGTGCGCGTGGCCGTGATCATGATCATGGTGGTGGTCATGGGAGTGGTCGTGATGGTGGGCGTGATCGCTCGCCGGCTCGATCACGGCGAGGTCCTGTTGCCCGGCCCGAAGGCGCGGGAGGAGCAAGCGCTCGAAGCCGAATCCCGTC
>JBKHAU010000117.1:0-7494 GCA_046542725.1 Opitutales bacterium | reverse complement strand
GTCGAGCACCCCGTCCTCGTCGAAGTCGCCGGCGACGAGACCGACAGGATCGCTCCCGTCGAGCGCCGCCGTGGCGGTGGCGGTGAAGCCGCCCGCGCCGTCGTTCGGCAGGACCGAGAGCGTGTCGTCGTAGCGGTTGGCGACGGCCAGATCGGGAAGCCCGTCACCGTCGAAATCGCCGCTCGCGAGCTGGTGGGGGCCGTCGCCCACCGCGATCGCCCCGCCATCCCGCAGGGTGCCGTCGCCTTCATTGAAGAAGATCTGCAGTTCATCGTCGTCGCGCACACTCACGGCGAGGTCTTCCCGTCCATCGCCATCAAAGTCTCCGGTCACCGAAAAGACCGGATCGTCCGGCATGCCATAGCTTGCGTCGTAGGTGAAGGCGCCCTGTCCGTCGTTGAGGTAGACCGCGACCGCATTGCCCGCATAGTCGAGGACGACGGCATCGAGCGCACCGTCAGCATTGAGGTCGATCAACTCCATGCCCCCGCCGTCCACCGCGCTCCAGGTCTCGGCGAGGGTGAAGGTGCCGTCGTGAGCGGGAAGGAGCTGTGCCGCCAGCGGCGTGGCCTCCGCGAACGTATCGTTGGCCCGATTCTCGATGATAAAGTCGCCCAGTTGGTTGAGCGTGAAATCGACCGAATACGGCATGAGGGGATTGCCCGCCCGATCCGTCAGCGAAGCGCTCGCGGTGAAGCGGTAGAGACCCGGTTGCATGGGCCCATCGAGAAGGTTCAAGGTGACCTCGCGCCCCAGCGTGTAGGTCGACACCTCGAGCGCGTAGGGATCATCGTCGGCGGTGCCAAAACTGCCATCGGCCCCCGCCTCGATGAGCGTATAGGCGCTGGCCTCCGCCACCGTGACGGGGTCCATGTCCTCGCTGAACTCGACCCCGAAGGAGGTGTAGAAACCTTCGTTCTCCGGGTCGGGCAAGGTGGTGGCGACGAGCGTCGGGGCGATCGCATCGGAGACCGTCACGGTGGCGAGATATTGGGCGCGCAGGCCGAGCTTGGCCGGGTTGAAGCCGGCCGCACCAACGTCTCCGACAAATTCCGGTCCCACGAGAGTGCCATCGTATTGCTGGACCGTCTCATCCGACGCCACCGTGCCGCTCCCTTCGTTGAAACGCCAGTAGGCCGTGAGGTCGCTTTCGTCGCCGTTCAGGACGGCGCTGCGGTTGTCTTGGATCTCGCTCGCGGAGCGGGCAACGCTCCACACCCGGAGGTCATCGAGGTGACCGATAAAGGCCTGATGGGTCTGATAGCCACCGCCCACTGTATCCTGATCCTGCCCCAGCACGAGATGCTCCACCGTCAGCGCCGGCAGAGTGGTCGCCTTCGTCCCCATCGAGTCGCCGTCGACGAAGAGCTCGAGGGTGCCGGCGATCGGGTCGCGCACCACCGCGTAGTGCCGCCAGGTCGCCTCGTCGATCGGCGGCACCGTCCAGTCGAAGCTCGGACCGCGATCGTGCAGTCGAACGGTCGTACTGTTCAGCAGGTAGAGCAAAAACTCGTTGCTCTCGCCCGCATGGGCCGCGCTGAGGATACCCCGCCCATCGGGCCGCCCGCGCAACCAGAACTCGACCGTCAAGGCCTCCGCGCCGTCGAGCACCGCTGCCGGCAGGTCCACCCGATCCGTCTCACCGGCGAAACGCAGGCTGGTGCCGTCGAGGTTGTCATTGATCCCCACCTGGGCGAAGTAGGCCCCGTCGACGGTGGCGGTATGACTGAGTCCGGCCGCCGCCGTCGACACTTTCACCGGGCTGTCCTCACCGTCTCGATACAGGGCGATCTGAAGATCGCCCGCCTCTAGGCTGGAGCCCGACGGGAGCGCATAGGTGACGTCCACCGCATTGCCCGCGTTGATTGTGCCAAGGTTGAAATAGTCACCTTGGGTGTCGTTTGAACCGCCGAACCAGGAGTTGGAGTCCAAGGCCGCCAAGGCCCCCGCGACCCGCGCCTGATAGCCCCCCGAGATGGCGGAGAAGCGCAGCGAATTGGCCTCCCCGACGGAGTTGTTGGTCTCGACTTCGAGGCTCTGCCCGCGGCCCACGTCGGCGCGAAACTCGAAGTCCGAGGCGCCGTCGGTCCAGAACCGCACGCGATAGGTCCCGGGCGTCTCGATGGCGTAGCGCTGAATCGGATACGGCGAGCCGTTGTAGCCGCCGAGCACCTGGGTGCCCGACGGATCATACAGCTGGAGGCGTGAGGTGGGCGACGTCTCGATCGCGTTGGTGTAGACGCTGAGTTCGTCGCCCGACTCCAGTTCGAGCTGATAGTTGTGGGCTTCTTCCGAGCCGCCGGTGTTCAGGCTGCCGGTTGCGAAGGCTGTCAGGAAACCACTGCCGGCGGGCGTCTCGGTCAATGCCAGCGGGATCGTGACTTCCGCCGCGGGCAGGGCCACGCGGGCCGCCAGCGGCTCCTCCGCCGGCGCCTCGGCCTCGGCCCGCGTCCACTCGTCGATGTCGAACTGCCCCCGCGAAAGGCTCAATCCGAAGTGATCTTCACCGCCTCCTTGAAAAACGAGCCGGACGGCCTCGGCGGTGGACACCGCTTCCATCGACCTTACCCGAAAGCGGTAGGCATCGAGACGGGAGAGCTGCAGGTGAGGCGTGCGCCCCACCCCGGCCTCGCCCTCCAAGGCAAAGTGGTTCGCGCGCGGCAGCACCGCCAACGGCCGTGAGCTCATGAAGTCGATGCTCACGAGCCCGGACTCGGCATCCCGCTCCGCCCGCTCCAAGGTTAACTGTGGCCGGGGCGCCACCGCCACGAACACGACCTCCGCCTGCTCCACGCTCCACCCCTCGGAGGCCGGCAACTCCAACGCCAGCCGTCCCTCGCCGACAGCGCCACTCAAGGGCACTTCCACGGATTGCCGTCCGGTCGCCCGGAGTCCTGCGGCATCGGCCGGGACATGGGCCTCGCGGTTGTCCCATCGCACCCCAATGACGGTCTCGTCGGCGTGCTCGGCGGTTGTCTCCACATCGCTCGCCACCACTGCTTGAAAGAGCGCATGATAGCCCTCGGGGACGTCGTAATCGAGGAGGATCGAGCTCTCCGCTGCAGTGAGACCGAGGGGAGACAGCAGGCTACAGAGAATCAGTCGAGAGAAGCTGGGCAAACGAACAGGAGATCCGGAAATAATCATGACAGAGTCGGCTCTTTGGAACTAGCGGGAGACAGTTCGGAAGCCCTCGCGGGCTCCCATGGCGGACGGGGGCAACGTCCGCGCGACAAGTGGATGCATCTAGCCAGAGGTCCTGTCGGAGCGGGCCAAGCGACAAGACCGCACCGAAAAGCAATGCGTAATCACACCGAGGACAGAGTATTGGAGAGCCATGGAGTCCGACTCTAGCACCTGCGCTAATAGGTTCAATCAGAAAGATTTCTGAAGGACTCCGGATCTCACTCGAGAAACGATAGGCTGACGCCACCAGCGGGTTCGCGGAAACGGCAGGCGGTCGATCCGACGGGCGCGAACCCGTAGAGATCGCTGAATTTGTCCACCAGCGCCGCCGTCCTGAACCGTTCGGCCGTTGCCCACACTTCCTCCCGATCGCGGACCAGCGGAGGGCCGCGCAGCGTCTTCTTGCGCTCAGCGGAATCCGCCCCGCGAGCCGATAGCGGAGCCTCCGGAGGGCGCCCCTCCTCGCGCCACGGCGGACGCTCGGGGCGAGACGGTGCGGCAAACCGGGTCATCACCAGCACTGTAAGGATTCTTGTTCATCTCGTTGCGGCGGTCTGCGAAGCAATGCGAGCGGCTCCGGGAAAACCCTCAGGATCCGCCTTGTCCGCCCGTGATTCGATCACCATAACGTCGGCATGCCTTCACACGCGCCGCGTTCACGCCCGCCCCTGCTCCGCATGCAGCGCATCCATCAGGAGCTTCAAGCCCACCGGGCGCCCAATTGCTCCTCCCTCGCGCAAGCGCTCGAGGTCTCGACCAAGACAGTCCGGCGCGACCTCGAATACATGCGGGACCAGCTCGGCCTCCCGATCGAATATGACCCGGCCCAGCACGCCTACTTCTATAACCGCGAAGTCCACGCCTTTCCCACACTGCAGGTGACCGAAGGTGAAGTCCTCGCGCTTTTCGTCGCGCAGAAGGCCCTCGCGCAATACTCCGGCACCCCTTTCGAGGACCCCCTCCGCCATGCCTTTGAAAAAATCGCCAGCTCGATGGGGGACGTGCTCACGGTCTCGCCCGACGGTTTGGCCGAGGCCCTTTCGTTTCGTCACACCGGAGACGCCGTCGCGGATATGGCGCTCTTCCAGGCCGTGACCGACGCCGTCCTGCAAAGCCGCGAACTACGCTTCACCTACCACAAGCTCAATGCGACCCGTCCCGAGCCCCGCCACGTGCAGCCCTACCACCTCGCCTGCATCGACCACGGGTGGTATCTCTTTGCCCATGATCTAGACCGCCAAGCCATCCGCTGCTTCGCGTTGACCCGCCTCAAGACCCTCCTCGAACTCGGCGCGCCCTTCGAAAAACCAGCCGATTTCTCCCTCAAGGAGCACCTCATGAGCAGCTTCGGGGTCTTCACCGGCGAGGGCGATTTCACGGTGCGCATCGCCTTCGACGCCTTCGCTGCCCGCCTCGTGCGCGAGCGCCACTGGCATAGCTCGCAAAGCCTCCGAGAACTTCCCGACGGCAGCCTCGAGTTGGCCCTGCGCCTCGCCTCGCTCGAGGAAATCGAGCGCTGGACCCTCAGTTGGGGAAGCCACGCCAAGGTCCTCGCCCCGGCCCAGCTCAAGCAACGCGTGAAACGCGCCCTCGACAAAATGCAGGCGAGCTACGCCGAACCGCCTGCCTGGTTCGCCGAGGTCCGCGAGGCCGCCTCCACCCTTCCCCAGGATCAGGTCCTCCGCCTCGTGGTCGCCCTCGACCAGCCTCGCCACGATCCCAATCAACTGCATTTCCGCTTCCGCGAACGCAGCCGTCTGGCCGCCGGCTGAGCGCATTCTCGAGGTCCACCTCCGCCCACCGCGGACCCACGCCAGCGCGCCCGAAAAGCCAGCCCGAGTTCCGCGGTTTAGCCGGGTGGTCTTGTTCCGACATGCGGGTTGGCGGGCCATCCAGCCCCGTTTGTCTCCGCTCCATTTTACACCATCGCAGAGCGATCGAACCCGCGAGCGCCGACCTCCCCGTCGGCCTTGCGATGCATCGGACCGGTTCGCCCAAGGTCCAATCCGCGTCGGCCTCGCTCTTGAAGCGCTTCCGGTCTTTGTGCGGATACATGCCGCGGCCCGACTTTCGCGAAGGGCTCCGTCGGGAGCGCTTCAGCCCTCGCCGACCGGTGGCTGAGGCATGCGGCGAAGAATCGAGAGGTCATAGCCCCGCTCGGTCAGTTCTGCCTCGAGCGCGGCATACCGATCCTCGGAGATCTCGCGATCACGCGCCATGATCCAAGCCATGGAACGGTCCGGATACCCGATCACGGTGGTCTCATACTCCGGATCGACGTAAAGGATGAGATAGGGCTGCTTGAAGAAGTAGAAAAAGCGCATGCGCCACTCCGCATTGCTCTCCTCATCGTAGATCGTCGCGACAGGATGGTACTCCTTCACTTTGCCGTCGAAGGAACCGGCGCGAAAGCGGTAGGTGGTGCGGATCTTCTCTCCATCGCGCTCGTAGATCTCGACGGCCGCATGAGCGTCGTCATCGAGGAAAGTGGGCTTGTGGGCGAGAACATACCAAGTGCCCATGAAGCGCTCGAGGTCGACGTAGTCAGCTAGTTCCTGTTCGGGCATGTTCGAGGCGGAGTTTTGGCAGCCGGCGAGGAGCAGAGCAATGAGCCCGGCAAAGCCAAACTGTCCGAGGGTTCGCAAACGGAGAGGGGTGAAAAGCAAACGTGCCACGCTTTACAGTAGCACGGACGGCCGATGATTTCCACCGCGCTGACCTCCTCCCCTTGACGAAGGCAGCGAGCGGCGCAAAAGGCAGACCAGCGGCGTAGCCCTCGAGCCCCGAAGATCACTCCGCTCCTTCCCCTTCCCGTTCCTGAGTGCCTGCCCGGTCCCCGACAACAAGGCCACGCGCAGGGTCGTCGGTGAGAAAGTGCGTTTCGGAGGGAAAGGCGAACTCGATGCCCGCCTCGTCAAAGGCTTCCTTGATCCCGAGGTTCACCGCCGTGCTATGCTGCAGATAGGTGAACCAGCCCCGCTGGGCGTCCCGCTGTACTCCCGGTCCGCGCCCGATGTAATACCAGTAATAGACTCTCAGGTTGAGAAAGTAGTCCCCGTAGTGACTGAAGGAGATCTCGGGGGCCCGCTGGAAATGTCCTGCTTCGCTGATTTCCTCGCGGCCAAGGACTTCGCCGAGAAGGCGTAGAGCCTTTTCGATACGCGGCCGGGGCGTATCGTAGGGGATGGCCACATTCATTTCGCGCCGCAGGTATTGGCGCTCAGAAAGGTTCTCCACCTCCTCGTCGATGAAACGCATGTTGGGCACGGTGAGGAGTTCGCCGGAGAGAAGGCGCACCTTGGTGGCGTAGAGGCCGACGTCCTCGACCGCTCCGAGGCTGCGGTCGAACTGAATCCAATCCCCAAGGAGAAACGGCTTGTTGATGAAGATATTGAAGGCACCGAGGGCATTTTTGAGCACGCCCTGCGCGGCAAGCGAAATGCCCAGTCCGATGACGCCCAGACCCGCGAGGAGCGAGCCAATGCGAAATCCGAACAAATTCTGCAGGAGAAACAGGGTCAGAAGGACGAAGGCGACCGATCGAACCGTCTGCCGCAGAAGAGCGACCGCGGTGGCGTTGTAGGGCGAGCCGCGCGAACTCACTGTCTGCTGCAGGCCCCAGGCGCCGAAGTCCACGAGCTTGAAAAGGGTGATGACGCCGACGATCACGGCGAGCCCCCGGAGGAGTTGCCAGCGCAGGCTGTCGAGCACCGCTGGAAAGCTGACAAAGGCCAGCCCAAGCGCCGCGCAGACCAACCCGACAAGCACCGCCAGGGGCAGGCTGATCGAACGCAGAAATACACCCAAGGTGCCCCTCCCCCGCCGATCCGCGACGACGGCCAGATGCAGGACGAGGCGATGGATGGCGAGAGTCGCGATGATGGCGAGCAGCACGAGGGAGAGCGTGATGGCCCAGGCGATCGCACTGGTCTCCCGAAACGGTTGCATCGCATCGAGAAAGGCCCGCCCCGTTGCCTCCTCGTAGACGGGGGGAATCGAGCGCATACTTTCGAGAAGGTCACCCGAGCCCTCCCGTGTGGCAGGGGTGAAATGCCATTGCCCGTCGGCCGCGCGCGCCACCGCGATGCGCCCCTCTGGCGCGTCGTCGAGCGCTTCCCAGACCCACTCGTGGTCGAGCGCGTGGGGAAACACCTCGAAGCGCTTGATCGCACGCTCTTCGAGCAGCTTTACATCGGGGAGGAGGCGTGGCTCAAAGTTTCCGAGGCGAAGCAAGACGTCATAAAGCGCCTCCGCCTGCTGCCGCCACGCCTCCTCTGCCGCATCCCACTTCCTGCGTGCCTGTTGCAC
>JBKHAU010000116.1:0-7518 GCA_046542725.1 Opitutales bacterium | reverse complement strand
GATTACGTCACCCTCGGCGCCCGCCAGGTCAGCCTCGCTCACACGCCGACCACCACCGCGGTTTCACCTCCACCGGCCTGAACACACCGGCGGGCCCGCTCTCCATTCCACCTCCCTCCCGGCGGCAGGGCAAAGCGGAGTCGCCCTGCGACTCGTCCGCCCGCGGCGAGGAAGGGTCGCCGCGCCGCGGGGATGGCACGGGGCATGCGGGCAGGCGACAGCGCTTCGACCTCACGCGACCGCGGGTGGAGGGAGATTGGCCTCGGCATCATGCCGTCGTGGCACCGCGCTGGACTTATTGGAGGATGGTCTCCTCGATGAGACCGTATTGCACGAGCAGGGTGACCACGTCGTTCCACCGGTTCGGGTCCATGTGGAGCAGGGGGAGGCCGTCATCACCGATCACCAGTTCGCGCTCCACCGCGAACCGGCGCGCGACATCGGCCGCCGTGTAGCTCACGTCGGTGGCATAGCGGCTGGTGATTTCGGCCGCTTCCTCGGGCGCATCGAAATAGAACTGCACGGCTTGATCGAGGGCCGCCAGAAAGCGTCTGATCTTGTCCGGTTGGGCGGCCGCGGTCTCCCGGCGGACGACGACAATGTCGCAGTATTGCTTCCAGCCGAGGTCGTGAAAGAAGAACGGTTTCCAGTTGCGGAAGCCGTTCTTCTCGAGCATGCGCGGCTGGTCGAGAATCCATGCGGCCCAGTGGTCGACAACGCCGGTGATGAGAGCATCAGGGGTGGATCCGGTCCAGCGCACGCGGACCTGCTCGGGGTCGAGTCCGAAGTGATCGACGAGGAACTCGACGTAATGTGTTCGGCCGCGCAGGACGCCGATCGTGCTTCCCGCGAAATCTTCGATCACGACTTCCTTTTGCGTGCGTTCGGAGGGATCGACGGAGGCGTCGAGGGACAGATAGGCAACCGGGTTCTTCTTGAGAAACGAGGCCACGCCCACGATGTCCCCGCTGGTCCGGCTGGCGGCGAAGACGGGCAGGTTCATGCCGTCCGCGGTGATCGCCATGTCGACCTGCTCGCCCACCAGGGTCTGGAGGTGATCGCGCCCCGGGCCGCCCGGAACCATCACCACTTCGAGACCCACCGCGGCGAAAAACCCCTTCTCGATTCCCAGGTAGAGCGGCGAAAATCCATCGCTGGCGATCCAGGGCATACCGACGCGCAGGGTCTGAGGGGTTTCGAGCGGATTTTCGACATAGCGCGCGTAGTCTCCGCGGTTGGGGAGGAACTCGTTGGTCATGTAGCGTTCCGCGGGGAACTGTGTCTTCACCGCCGCGGCGATCAGCGAGGGGTCCAGGGAGGATCGCTTGGTCGGCAACTCCGAGACCGGAATGCCCGAGCGCGCGCCGTCACCGGAGGGCGATGGGCCGCATCCAGCGGTCAAGAGGGCGACCGAGGCAAGGATGGCAAGAATGGCTTTTTGTCGGAGGGGCGAAGGTCGAAGATCCATTTTTCGAATACTGTTTGGAGAACGCGGGGCGGCGGAAAACCTCACTCCAGGCGAGCGTCTTGTTTCCACCGGAAAAGGTGGCGGTCCGTCGCGCGAATGCCCACATAGACGGCCACCGAGAGCAGGCTGGCGATGAAGGTGACGGCGTAGAGGCGATCGGCGCGGTATTCCGTGGTGGCCTGAACGATGAGATAGCCGAGGCCTTTGCTCGAAAAGAACCACTCCGCCACGATCGCTCCGATGATGCTCGCGGTGAAGGCGATCTCGTGGGCTGCCATGTAATACGGAAGCGCCGTCGGCCAGCGGACTTTCCGAAACACCTGCCAGCGGGTGGCGTGCAGGGTCTGCATGCGATCGAGGAGGACCGAGTCCGTCGCGCGCAGTCCTTTTTTGAGATTGGCGAGAATGGGAAAGAAGGTGACGAGCACGACGATGATCAATTTCGGGGCCATCGTGTCCCCCAGCGTCACGATCAGCACACTCGCGATGGTGACGTAAGGGATGTTCTTGATGACAATGGTCCAAGGCGTGACGAAGTCTTCGAGGCCGCGGAAATAGAGAAAGGAAATGGCGAGTCCGAGGGCGAGCAGGTTGGACAAGGCATACCCGATCAGGGCGATCTTCATCGTTTCCACGGTGTGACCCAGGAGTGAGCTTCGCTCCTCCCACAGAAGTTCTCCGACCATTCCCGGGGGAGGCAGGATCGAGGGCGGGAGGTCGCTCAAGGCGACCGCGATATACCAGAAAACGGGAATCGAACCCAGGACGAGGAGATAGCGCCCGATTTCTTTCATGCTTCGACACGCTCGGTCACGGCGTAGAGGGAAGTGCGCACCTCGGACACGCGCTGAAGGAACTCCGGGCTGCTGCGAAGGGTGCGCGAGCGCGGCTGTTCGAAGGGAATGTCGAAGACCTCGGCGATCTTGCCCGGCCGCGCGGACAAGACAAATACCCGGTCCGCCAACATGACGGCTTCGTCGACACTGTGGGTGATGAGAATGCCGGTCTGCTGGCCTTCTCGGAGAACTCCGCTCAGCCATTCTCCGAGCGATTCGCGCGTCAGTTCATCGAGCGCCCCAAAGGGCTCGTCGAGGAGGATGACCTCTGGATTGTGGACGAGGGCGCAGGCGATGTTCACGCGCTGCTGCATCCCACCGGAGAGCTCGTAGGGATAGTGGTCCATGAAGTCCCCGATCCCGAACTGCGTGAGCAGCGATTCCACCGAGCGGCGCGGGGATGCTCCCGTGATCTCCAGGCTCAGTTGCACATTTCGGCGCGCGGTTCTCGACTCGACCAGCGCGGGTCGCTGGAAGGCCACGCCGATCTCGGCCTCCCGGCACGCTTCCTTCGGCGTCTTGCCCAAGATCTCGACACTCCCTGAGGTGGCTGCTTCCAGGCCGGCAAGGATTCGCAGGAGGGTGGTTTTGCCACATCCTGAAGGGCCGATGAAGGCAACGAACTCGCCCTGCGCGATCTCCAGGTCCAGGCCGCTCAAGGCCTCGACGGATTTCCCGAAGCGTTTTGAAAGTTTGGAGACGGAGACAGCCCCGCCCATGGAGTGATCGCTGACGTGCATACGAGAAACAACGGGGGCGGTATCAGAGCCTCCGACCCAGGCAGCAGCCAACATTCCCCAAGATCAGGAAGAACCTTTGCGCTGGTGCGATGGACGGCGGCATGCCTCCCGATGAGCCAAATGCATGCCAGATGCCGGTTCACCCGCGGGTCGGAGGGGGGCCTTTTCCGGAGGCTACTCAGACCACTCGAGAGCGCACTGGCGGTCGATCTCTTCAGGCGTGGTCAGCCCGAGGAGCACCTTCTTGAGACCATCGTAGCGGAGCGAGCGGTAACCCAGCTCGGAAGCGGCCGCCGTGAGGTCGGCGACACCCGCGTTCTGGGTGATGAGCGAGCGCATCCGGTTCGACATGATGACCAACTCGTGAAAGGCGATACGTCCGCGGTAGCCCTCGTCGCGGCAGGCCTCGCAGCCCCGCCCTTGGTAAAAAGGCACCTCGTCCTCTTCCGGGATGTCGCGGAAGTAGCGCCGCAGAACCCGGGTGGAGGGGAAATAGGGCTCCTTGCACTTCTCGCAGATGCGGGCCGCGAGACGCTGAGCGAGGATTCCGAGAATGGAAGGGGCCACCATGTAGGGTTCCACTCCGATCTCGATGAGCCGGGTGATCGCCTGGATGGCGGAATTGGTATGCAGGGTGGAGAGGACGAGGTGGCCGGTGAGGGCGGCCTCGACCGCGATCTTGGCGGTTTCCTTGTCGCGGATCTCACCGAGGAGGATGATGTCGGGGTCCTGGCGCAGGAGGGCGCGCAGGAGAAGCGCAAAGCTCAGGTCGATGTGGGAGTTGACCTGCGACTGGTTGACACCCTCGACGGTGATCTCGACGGGATCCTCGATCGTGGAAATGTTCTTGCGCCCGTCGTTCAGGCCCTGAAGCGCGTCGTAAAGGGTGGTCGTCTTTCCACTTCCGGTCGGTCCGGTGACGAAAAAGATGCCGTTGGGGCTCTCCAGGATGCGCCGCATGGGCTGCAGCACGGTCTGGGAGATCATCATCTTGTCGAGGGAGACGAGCTCCTTCTTGCCGGCCCCGGCAAGGATGCGCACGACGACCTTTGTTCCCCGCACGGTGGGGAGATAGTTCACGCGAAAGTCTGCCTTGCCCACTCCGAGACGGATCTCGCAGCGCCCGTCCTGCGGAAAGCGCGCTTCCGTCGGGTTGATCCGGCAGATGACCTTGAGGCAGGCCGTGAGCGCTCGCGCAAGGGGAACAGAGACCTCGAAATACTCCCGCAACTTGCCGTCCACCCGCATCCGCACCCGCGAGATGCCATCGAGCGGCTCGAGATGGATGTCACTCGCCCGCTCGCAAATGGCGAAGAAAAGGAGCGCGTTGACGATCTTCGTCACGTTGCTGTTTTTGCCGAGGGCTTCGAGGTCGTCGGTGCCCAGGTTCTCGAGAAGGTGGCGCTGGGTCGTCTCGAAGTTCTCGATCGACTGCTCGAACTCATGGGCCGAGCTGTAGTGGATCGCGATGGCGTCCTGGATCTCCACCGGGAGGGCGAAGACCGGGCTCACCTGATGACCGCTGATCGCTTCGATGCGGCTGATGAGCTGCGCATCCTCGGGCGTGGACAAGGCCACGGTGAGGACGTCCTCGAGGAGGTAAAGGGCGAAGACACCGCCTTTTTCGGCGATCTCGCGCGGGATTTTGCTCACCGCCTCGGGCGTGACGATGCTCGACAGCGGATCGACGTAGGAGAGGCCAATGGTGTCGCCCCACATCCGGCAGGCACGCTCCTTGGAGAGCACATTGTGCGTGATGAGGAGGCGGACGAACTCGAGATCGGCCTTGCCCCGCTGCTGGAAATACTCGTCGACCTCGTCGCGGCGCACGTCGCTCAGCGCGCGCACCTTTTCGAGGTAGGCTGTGTTATGCCCTGCCATCTTGCTTCCTTTGGCTCGCGCGCCTGCGCTTGAACATCTTGGAAATCTCCTCCTGGTCGACCGCCTCGCGCGCGAAGTCGGAGAGCTGGCGCTCCGCCTCGACCTCCTTGAGCAGGTCCCGCAGGGAATAGCGGATTTCCTCGGCGACGCTCCGCTCGAACATCGCGTCGGTCTCGGGTGGATCGTGCGACATCAGCTCACTTCCTCGCCGAAGAGTTCGACAAAGAGCTCGCCGAGGAGACGCTGGATCTCCACCCGCGGGGTATCCTTGCGGAGGAAATGCACCGCCCCGAGCCGGCCGCTCGTCTCCACTGCCTGGCGGGTGGCCTCGGCCGTCATCATCACGACGGCAGCGTCCTCATCTTCCTGAAGAATGAGTTCGAGTGCCTCGATGCCGTCCATCACGGGCATGTTGATGTCGAGCAGGGTCAGTGCGGGGCGGTATTCGCGGTAAAGGGCGACGCCTTCCTCGCCATTCCCCGCCTCGATGAACTGCACCACTCCCATGGCGCGCAGAAGCATGCCGAGGTAGCTGCGAACGTGCGCCTCATCATCGATGATGAGGACCGATTGAGGTAATGCCTTTTCCATGAGTCACCCTCCTCAATCGGCTCCAGACGGCGCAGGATGACTCCAATTTTACAATTCGCTTCTCCGGGCCGGAAATACGCGGCTGGGCTCAGTCGAGGAAGGCGGCATAGCGCCGGCGCCACTCCTTGAGCTTTTTGAGGTAGGGCCGGGGATCGTAGGGGCAGGACACCGGGTCGTAGCGGTCGGCCGGATAGGCGCGCTGCCAGTCGGCCGTCATGCCCTTTTCCCGCGGGCCGAGGAAATAGGTCACCTTGTCGCCCATGCGCGGCGGCGGCTCCAGCTGGAGGGCGACTTCGAGGGCGGCGCGGCGGGGCTTGCCCCCGGCCTCCATCTTCCTGCGGTAGGTCGCCGGATCCATGCTGAGATATTCCGCGCGGAGGACCTCAGCGACGGGAAGCGAGCCGTCTTCGAGCTGGGCCGCGAGGCGATTCCACAGGGTCTCGGGGGGCTCCTCCTCGACCCCCAGCAGGTACTCGATGAGACGGTCGCTCAGGCGCTTGAGAAAAGGCTCGATGCCGCGCGAGCGCAGGGCCGAGCCGCGGACGCGGACCGCATCGCCCTCGAGCAGGGCGTAGTTCTTCGCCTTGTAGCAGAACATCGCCTCGTAGCGCCCGTCGAACTCCAGCTCGATCCCCTCCGGGAGCGTGCTCTGGGCCTCCGCGAGAAGCGCCTCGGGATCGTCGTAGGCCTCTCCGCCTTCGACGTAGAGCCCGTCCGTGTCAGCCTCGAGAACGCGGTGTCCGCGCGCCTCGAACCACTCCACGAGGGACTGCAGGAGCGCCCGGCCGCGCGCCGTGACTTCGGCCGCGAGCTCGCTGTCGGCAAAGCGTGCCCCGGGGAAGCCGAGATAGCCATAGAAGGAGTTGATGAGGACCTTGAAGCTCGCCTGGCGGGCCGCAAATTCTTCGCGCTCGAGCGGGTCGGTGGCCGCGCGCGCCCGTTTCTTGTATTCCAGGCGATAGGTGCGCAGCTCGGCGAGGAGCGGAATGAGGGCGCCGAGAGGGTCACTTGCCGGGTTGCGTCCGATCTGCAGCAGCAGACTGGGATAGAGCGAGGCGACGTCGAAATGGAGGACGCGGTGAAAGACCCCTTCGCCAAAGGATTTGGAGAACGCCCCGGCGAAGGTCTTGACCTCCGCCGGATCGGGCAGGGCCGCTCCAGCATGGTAATAGCGCTCGAGCATCAGCAGGTCGACCTTGGCGCCGGTGCCGCGCAGGGAGGCTTCCTGGAGGAGGAGGGGGAAGCTCTGCGTCTGGGCGACGTAGGTGGGGAGGAGACGGTCGGCCAAACCCCGCGTCTCGCGCAGGTCGTCGGCGAGATAGGCGTCGAAGCGCGCCGGATCTGTCGCGAAGACCTGCGGGATCTCGCTCCCCGGCAGATAGGTGCGCTCGCTCGCCTCGCTGATGCCGAAGTGAAGCGCGGCCGCCTTCAGGGTGTAGCTGCGCAGATCACGCTTCGCCACATCCCACAGCTGGAGGGCGAGCAGGGTGTCGAAGACCGCGCGGCCGGGGAGGTCGCAACGCGAGACATCGAGCATGCGCTCGGCCACCCGCAGGCGGCTGGAGCGGAAGCGCGCCTCCTGCCCACCCCGCCCCCAGAGTGGCTTCACGCGGTAGCGCCGGCAGCGCGCGCGCAGGTAGGCGAGGTCGAAATTGAAGATGTTGTGCCCTTCGACGATGTCGGGATCGCCCTCCTGAAGGGCCTCTCCGAGGGACTTGAGAAGGGCACGCTCGGCCGCGTCGGTGAGTGCCTCGATCTTGAGCAGGCGGGGGGCGTCCTCGTGCGAGAACTGGAGGCCGATGGCGATCACCCGATCGCCCGGCACGCCCGCCTCAGGGAAGCGCGCGGGGTCTTCGCAGCAGGTCTCGATATCGAGCTGGCACCGCCGCAGTTCGCTAAAACGCAGCCCGCCGAAAAGCCGCTCCCCGCTCTGCAGGAGCCACTGCTGCTCGAGCGGTCGCACGCTCTCGGTCTCGCGCCGCAGTGTCTTGAGCGCACCGAG
>JBKHAU010000115.1:0-7525 GCA_046542725.1 Opitutales bacterium | reverse complement strand
GAGGTCGAGGTCGTCGCCCACGATGTCACCGAGGGTGGAGACGAAGGCAAAAGGCTGCTCGAGGGCCAGGATTTCCTCCACGATGTCGGCTTCGAACCAGTCGACCTCCTCTTGCCGATAGGGCTGCGGGTCTCCGAAAAAGAGACCGGTGAAGGCGTCGGGCTCTTCCTGGGGGATGAGGCCAAAGGCGATGTGTTCCGGCAACGGGCCGGTCGGTGCCACGCCCGCGAAATCGAGGCCCTCGGGCGAGCCCGCCGGCTTGTGAATGTAGTAGAACTGGGGCTTGTGCCTCTCGTCGAGGGGAAGCGCGTAACCGCGCGGCTTGATCACGAAGAGGATGTCATCGTCGTCGACCGGCAGGGACCAGGCCCCGTCGGCGGCGGTGGCGATGACCGCGCGCCCGTTGGAGACGAGCACGCCTTCGAGGCCCGGCTCACCGGACTCCTGGCGACCATTGCCGTTGCGGTCTTCGTAGACGGTTCCCGTGGCGAGCTCGAAGGCGCCCAAGGCAGCGCTTCCCGAGGTGAGCCCGAGGGCGAGGGACAAGTAACAGAGAGAGTTTTTCATAAGCGTAAAGGAGAGATATATTCACTTCGCTGCGATGGGAGCGGGCTCAGCCGGCGCGTTGCCACCGCCCATCTGCGAACGTGTAGTAGTGGCGGGAGGCCCTGTCGGAGCGGGCCCACCACGCCCAGGATTGCGCCGAAGCGACATAGAAAAACGGATACACCTCGGGTGTCGTCCACCACCAGCCAAGGGCCCGGTCGTGAAACCAGGCACCGCCCTCGCGAGGCACGACATAGAACCAACGCTCATGCTCCGCCGACCAGACGTATGGGTGGCGCTGAAGCAGCACGGGGCCCATCCAGCTGTCGGCGAGCCAGCCACTGCCCTCGAGCGTGGCACCTCCCCAGGGGGCGGGAGCCGCTCGCGGCCGGAAATCCGCCACGAGCGGCAGGTGATCGGAACTGTCGGTGTCGGCCAGGGTCAGCCCGTAGCGAGCGTTGAAGGCCTCAGGCACCCGGCGCGTGTTGAGGACGTAGCGCTTGCTCAGCTGCGCGACGCTGTCGGCGTAAATGATGTAGTCGAGGCGGCTCGTGTTGTCTCGGTTGCCCAGGCTGCGCCAAGTCTCGATCCGGTCGCTGAGGACGATCGCGGGCGCGGCATCGGTCAGTCCCGTGCCGTCCCAGTCGGGGTCGAAGTCGCCCCCATGGCGCCTCTCGTCGTGGATGTCGCCCTCCACCATGGTGAGCATTTCACGATTCGCCCCGCCGATGTTCATGTCCCCGACAAGGAAAATGGCAAACGGTGCCTCCTCGCCGGCGCGTGCCGCCTCCATCTGCCCGCGCAAGTCGGCCATGAAAGCATCCATCTCTTCCAGACGCCCGGTGGTGTTTGCGCAACAGGGCGTGTGCGCGTTGAGCACGTAGGAACGCCGCCCCAAAATGGACCGCGTGTCGATCAAGGTCACGAGGTTTCCATCGACGAAGCGGAAGTCGTCGATCGGAAAGCGCGAGACGGTGATGCAGTCATGGTTCTTCACCGCACGCCAGAAGCCCGCTCCCGGCTCGAGCGGCACCCACGTGTTCATGAACTCGCGGGCCCAGGCCGCGCTCGCGTCATAGAGTTCCTGGAAACAGACGATGTCCGGTCGGGTCGCGGCGAGGACACGGCCAAAGCGGGCCTCGGCCGCCTCGTTCGCAAGGGGCGCGTCGAAGAGCACGTTCCAGCTGAGGATGCGCAGGTCCTCCGGCGCACTGCGGGCAAGGCTGTTCTCGGGGTGATTGAGCCACACCGGATCATCGAAGCAGTAGGTCAACGCTTCGGCTCCGAAGTCGGGCACGCGGTCCAGGCTCGAGCCCTCGTAGACCGCGAGCGCGAGGCACTGCTGCCAGCGAGCCTCCCGCAGGAGTCCGAGCGCAAAGGCCATTTCAAGGGTGCCGGTGAGCGGATCGTAGGCACTGCGCAGAAGGAACTCCCCGCGGTTCAGGTCGCGCGATGGCTCAAGGAGATAGCTGCCCTCGTCGGCGGCATAGGACCATGTGAGGTCCATCCCACGGCCGAGGTAGCCAAAACCGGTGGACGTATCGCCATCGCTGTCGAAGTAGAGGTGCAGGTCCGGTGCAGCCGGCGGTTCTCCGGCGTATTCGACTTTTACATACAACGTGCTGAAATCGTGGGTCACGGCCACGCTCGCGAGATCGGCCCCGGGACGCGGGAGGTTACCCTCCTCGTCCGTCACCACCTCGCCGACGCCGGTCCAATCGCTCGCCTCGCCATCGATCCGGATCGCCGCGCCGGCCCGCGCTGCGATGGGAAGGACGGCGAGCAGCAATCCGCACCGGACGAGCCGGCCAACTTGCGGGAGACCCCTCATCGCACGGGCAGGAGGTCAACGATGACCGGGAGGTGGTCGGTCGCGTCGGTGTCCGCGGGCCGGAGGCCAAAAGGCGCGAGGTCCGCTTCGGAATGCAGCGCGGAGTCGAGGACAAAGGCCTGCACCGCCTCGGCGCTTGTCTCCGAGTAGGCGATGTAGTCGAGGCGTTGGCGCACACCCCCGCGACCGAAGGTATAGAACAAGTCAGGTCGACCGAGGACCGCTGGCTGGGCGATCTGCAGCGGGCTCGAATCGAGATCGAGCAAGCGGAGCGCCCGCTGCACGACGCGGGCGCTGCCGTTGTGGTTGTAGTCCCCCCCGAAGACGACGAAGTCGGGCTCGGTGGCGGCCTTCATCCCGAGGAGAAGACGATTGACCGCATCGGCCTCGGCGAGGCGGCGGCGATCCTCATCGGTGGCGAAAGCGCCGCCGGCCTTCAGATGCACCGAGGCGGCAAGCAGCCGGCCCTGCGGCGCCTCGATCGTCGCCCCGGCGAAGCGCACGGGGAAGTCCCATCCACCGGCATCCACCGGAGTGTAGGCCGGAAGCGTCGCCACCAGCGGATGCCGCGAGACGAGCACAGTGCCGCTCCAGCTGTCGCCGGTCCCGCTGATGGCGGCCTGCCAAGCGATATCGCGGTCGACGTGAGTGGCGAACCACTGTTCCAGCTCATATGGGCTGACGAGCGCGCGGTCCCACTCCTGAAGGAGCCAGACATCGGCATCGAGCGCACGAAAGATGCGGGCGAAGGCCGCCGGTTCTTCCTCCGGCATACCCCAGAGCACGTTGAGAATCCCCACACGCAGGGCTCCCTCGGGCTTGGCCGGGAGGTCAAAGGCCCGGTCCGCACCGTGTGTCTCTGCCGGCGCTAGGCGCATCGCGTCCCGCGCAAGGACGGTCTGGTGTCCCGAAAAACTGTCGCGCTCGACGACGCGGAAATTCACCACGCCGCTCTCATTGCGAGCGAGGAGGGCAGCGACCACCTCCGCCTGGCGGTCGAGCGCGATCTCGAACCAGCGCGACGCGTGCGTCGGCGCCACCGCGAGGCCGAGCGCGTCCGGCGGGATGACGGCACGGGCCGGCGTGTGGACGAGCACCTTCGGCCCCCAGCGCGAGAGCAGCTCCTCATCCTCACGGTCGGGGCTGAAAACGATCTCGAGGTCGAAGCCCCGCGCCTCCCCGTCGCGTCGCCCGGTCCGCTCATTGCCGTCGAGATCGAGAAGCACATGCACGGGGGCGATGTGTCGTCGCAGCGTGCGTTCCGCGGCGGTCGCGAAACGAAAGTGCAGCCTCCCGTCGGTCGCCACCGCGAGTTCGCCTGTTTCCCAGTCCAAAACCTCGCCATCGACCGCGATCGCGGCCGCAATCGGTGCCTCTTCCAACTCCCCGGCGTGCGTCTCCCCGGCGCTTCGCGGGGACCCCGGGAAGCGCAACTCCGCCAGGGAAAACGCCGTCTCGATGGGGAACTCTCCCGCCTGGTTCACGATGCGCAAGTGGACCACCGGCTCCGGCTGGGCCCAATCGATCTTCACCTCGCCGAAGTGATGCCCGCGAAAAACCCGGCCCAGGCGATGGCGGTTCATCTCCGGCGGCCGGCGGTCGCCCTCGGCGCGCGGCCGGCTCTGGTTGATTCCGCTCGAAGTGAGGTCATAGAGCGGATAGCCGTCCGCCCAGTCGAGGCGCGAGAGTTCGGCGTGGTGGCGGTCGCCGCTCAGAAAGACGACCCCTTCCGCCCCGGTCTCCTCGATGAGGGAGAGGAGGCGGCGCCGCTCGAGGGGGAGATTGCCCCACTTCTCGTAGCGGTGGTCGGTGGCGACAAACTGGATGCTGCTGACGATGAAGCGCAGCTCGGCCGGCTCGCGGAGCTGCTCCTCGAGCCAGGCCCACTGCGTCTCTCCGAGCATCGTGGCCGCGTCGTCGAGGATCGGCCGATAGGCCCCGCGCTCGCCCTCCGGAGCGGGAAAGCGCTCGAGCGGGCTGCGGTGATAGCGCGTATCGAGGAGAATGACCTGCACGCGCTGGCCTTCCGGGCCAAAGACCTCGCTGTGGTAAACCCCTTCGCGCTCCCGCCGCGGCGAGTCCTCGGGCACGCCGAAGAAATCGAGGAAGATCTCCTGCGAGGTCTCCTTCATCGGGTATTCACGCCCGGCGTCGTTTTCCCCGTAGTCGTGGTCGTCCCAGGTCGCGAGGACCGGCACCCGGCGGGAGAGCAGCGCGGCGTAGCCGGGTTGCGCACGGAGCGCCTCGTAGGCGGAAGAGAGCACCGCCGCGTCGGTCGTGTCCCCGTAGACATTGTCCCCCGCCCAGATCCAGAGTTGGGGCTCATGGGAGAGGACCTGTTCCCAGATCGGCTGAGGCTGGTCCTGTCCGGCACACGAGCCGAAGACAAAATGAGAGAGCGGCGCAACGGTCTCCGCGACCACCGGAACGGTGGCAAGGAGGCCGACAAGCAGGCACATGCGATACGATACAGTCATGATTCAGTGCTGAAATTGAAGGGCGACCGCGGGGGTCGCCACGGAGCTCCACGGAGCGAAAGGGAAAAGGACAAGGAAGGAGCCGTCGGGCCACGAATCGGCCAAGGTGACGCTCAACTTCCGGAAGAAGTTTGAAGGCAAACAAAAAAGGCGTCGACCGCGCCCGGGTTCGGACCGGAGCGGTCGACAAAGAAACGGCTTGGGCGACGCGCGCCCAGGCGATCAATCAGTCATTCCCGGCGTTCGGGTCGATCCAGGTGTCGAGTTCGAAGTCGAAGACAAAGGGGTAGACCCCGTTGATCTCGGTGTAGATGGTCGACTGACGATTGGTGCTGAAGAAGTAGAGCCCATCGAGCCCGTTATCGAAGTACCACCACCAGTCATCCTCGTTCTGCGAGAAGACCCAGGGGAACTCCGCGAGGTAGAGCCAGCCCCAGTTGCCACCATTCTCGTAGTCGCCACCCCAGACCCAGGGGTAGGACTCGGTCGTGACCCAGCCGAACTCCCCGTCGAGGAACCAATGCGGGGGCGAATACGCCTCGATCTGGGTGAGCGCCTCGGCCGGAGCAAAGGCGCCATTGCCGGCGTAGGGGGTGCCATCCGGGGCGGTCCCCGGCGAGACCAGCAGGAGGGACGAACCCGCCGCCTCGAGGTGAAGTTGCGGAGTGCCGTTGACCACCGCGACGGATTGCCCTTGGGCTGTCAGGTTACTCGGGATTTCGAGTTCGAGAATGGGGAAGCCAAACTCGTTCACGAGGTCGATGAAGACCGCGTCGCCGGCTTGGGCATGCAGCCCGCCGTTGCCGTCGTCGTTGGAGGCATCTTCATAAAAGGCGCCGCCGAAGGAGTCGTCCGGCACATCACTATTGAAGATCTCCCCGAAGATGACGGCCGCGCCTTCATCGTTGAGGACCGTCCCGGGGGCGAAGCGGTGCCCCAGCCGCGGGGTGGCGAACTCATCGCCCACCCGCATGACGAGGGACCAGCCACCGACATGCACGGGGAAGCCGGAGCGGTTCACGATTTCGATGAATTGATCAGCCACCGCCTGTTCGCTGTTTCCGTCCAAGTTCGGATCGAGACCGGTGCCGTCCAGATCGATGAGAAACTCGGTGATCTCGAAGGTGAAGGGATTGGACTCCACATCGGTGATCGTGATGATGTCGAAGCCGCCGAGCACATCGCTATCCGCGGGGCCTTCGACCACAACCGTCACGGGCACGTCGCCGTCGAGCAGGTTGTCGTTGATCGGCGTGACGGTGAACGACGCCGACGTCTGGCCCTCCGGCACCGTCACTTCGCTTGCACTCAGGGCAATCTCATCGTCGGTCGCGTTGGTGCTGACGGTGAGCGTCAGACCGCCCGCACCCGCCGCGCTCCCGAGGGTGATATCACCTTGGACCGCTCCGTCGGTCTCGCTCGCCGTATCCGCGGAGAGGGACACGTTGACGGTGTTGGTCGGCGTGAAGTAGGGTGTCCCGTCCACTCGTGCGCCGGGCGAGAAGAGGGCATTGTCCGCTGCGCCGATGAGCGAATGCAGTTCGAAGGTTCCGTCGGGAGCATCGCTCGTGCGGTGATAGGAAGTCGACTCACCATAGGCCGGATTGGAAGGGTCGAGCTGGAGGGTTTCCTCGAGGATCTCGGCCTCGAACGGCAGGTCGATGATTTCCATCTCGCCGCCGAAGGGGGCAAAGAGGCCGGCGATTTCCGCGCGAAGGCTGTTGAAGGCGAAGCCCGTCGTGCCCGAGGATACGGTGAGCACGTCAGCCCCACCAAAGATGCCCACCGGCGTGCCGCCACCGAAGGTGACGAGGGCGCGGCCGGCCGGAATGATCGTCCCTTCGGGGAACTCGTGGCGTGGGCCGAGGTCGTCATGGATCGTCCACCCGGAAACGTCGACATCGAAGGACTCGAAGTTCACCAGTTCGACGAACTGGTCACCGGGGAAGGCGGAGGCACCGTCCCCATTGGCATCGCCTTCGAGGTCACTCGGAATCGTCCCCGGGATCACATTCAACACTTCCATGATGAGCACTTCCGGCTTTGGCGTCGTGTTCTCAACCTTGAAGCGAAGGGATTCACGCGAAATCCCGTCCCCACTGAAGCGTGCCTCGATGATCTTCTCACCCGTGAAGCGCCCGTCAGCGACGTGATCGAGGTCCACTGAAAGGGTGGTCTGGCCCTCGGGGATGGTCACCGTCTCCGGCATCGGGAGGGTGACCGGGAGCCAGTCATCGGCCATCACGTCGAGCGTGAGGCCGCCCGCCGGGGCGGCCGACTCGGCGGTAAAGGTCACCGTCACCGACTCGCTTTCGGTGGGCTCGGTGAGTTCGTAGGAGGGGAGCGTGACCGCCACGCGATTGACCGCGTCGTCGCCGATCAGGCGCACATTGTCGACGTAATAGTCCTCGTCGCGCCAGTTCGAGTTCATGATGATGCGCATGTCGATCGTGTCGCCAAAGCCCCAGATGTCCCAGGCCCATTCCTGGAACTGGCTCGTGAGCCGCGGATCGTCCTCCGTGACGAGGCGCAGGGGGCCGGCGAAGTAGCGGCCCGGCGTATTCGTCGAGGTGGAACGAAAGCCGCCAATCGTGATCCATTCGCCGTCGCCGAACGACGGGGCATCGCCCCCCTCGGCGTCAAAGCGGATCTGAATCCGAAAGTGATTGTC
>JBKHAU010000114.1:0-7557 GCA_046542725.1 Opitutales bacterium | reverse complement strand
ACAGCTCCATCCCCGGCGCCGCCAGCCCCGGCGGCAAACGCGTCGCGGTCGAGTTTGTCGAAGAGATCACGGCAGCCGAGTTTGCGAATCACGGCGGTTCCTGAGCGGCCGAGACCGGGCGGGCCGCCCGACTACGGGATGAGCAAGGCCCGATCAGGGGCGTGGAACTGCCTACCTCTCGTGCCGCAGCCCCGGCCCGTCGTGGGCAGAGTACATAAGAAGGCCGGTTGCCTACCCCTAAGCAACCGGCCATTGTATTTCTAATTAATCTAACTCGCTAAGCGAGATAGCTAATTCACTACTCCTTATGTTACCCCAAAACTCCCTTGCGGGAAATTTGATGATGCCGTGAAGAAGACCCAGGTCTTTGGGGACTGCAAGCGGAAAAATGGGTTTTTCTTCTCCGGGAGCGTCTTCACGGATTTTTTAAAAGATGGGAAGGGCGAGGGACGGACGCGGCCCGGTCGACCGGGAGATGAGCCTTGCCCGGCTTTTGCGGGGGCCGCAACCTTCGCGGTGTTTGTTTGCTCGCTTCACCGGCGCTCTCGCTTCGAGGCGGCCGACTTGCGGACACGCTCTCCCCAAACCTGACGCACTGATCATGAACCGCTCCTACTTGATCGCAGGAGGTGTACTCGTGGCGCTCACTGCCTATATGCTCACCGGCATGCTGGGCGGCGGGACCGACTCCACGCCGGGCGAGGAAGCCACGCTCAACGACAGCCTGGGCAAGGCGATCATGACGGTGCGGGTCCGGGAGCTGGAGGCGGTCGAGATCCCGCGCGAGGTGTCCGTCTATGGGCGCACGGCGGCGGCGCGGGAACTCCTCGTGCGGGCTGAGACGGGCGGCCCGGTGGTGGCGATCGAGGCCACCCGCGGCGAGCCGCTCGAGGCGGGCACGGTGCTTGTGCGGCTCGCTGCGCAGTCGCGGCCCGAGACCATCGCGCGGGCCGAGGCGGAGCTCGAGGCGCGGCGCATCGACTACGCCGCGGCGCAGCGGCTGGCGGAAGCGCAGCTCGAGTCGGGCTCGCGCCTGGCGGCGGCCCAGGCGGCCCTCGAAGCGACGCGGGAGGCCCTCGCCCTCGCGCGCCTCGACCTCGCGCACACGACGATCAAGGCGCCCTTCGACGGGGTGATGAACGAGCACCTCGTGGAGGTCGGCGACTACGTGCAGGGGGGCGACCCGGTGGCGCGTTTTCTCGAGGTCGACCCGCTCATCGTGACGGGGGAGGTGACGGAGCGGCAGGTCGCGCAGGTCAAGGTGGGGGAGCACGGCATCGCGCGCCTCCACACCGGGGAGACACTTGAAGGACGTATCCGTTTTGTCGATACGGCGGCCGATCCGGAGACGCGCACCTTTTCGGTCGAACTCGAGGTGCCCAACCCCGGAGCACGGACCCCCGCCGGCATGACCGCGCAGATCGTCATCGAGACCGAGACGGTGCCGGCCTACGAGATCTCGGCGGCGCATGTCTCCCTCGACGATGAGGGCGCGTTCGGGGTCAAGTATGTCGATGCCGACCAGCGGGTGCGCTTTGCCCCGGTCGACATCGTGCGCACGACGCCGCGCTCCCTCTGGCTCACCGGTCTGCCGGAGTCGCTGCGGCTCATCACGGTGGGGCAGGGCTTCACCAAGGCGGGTGACCAGGTCGAGGTCGTGCTCGAGGGCGACGAAAGCGGGGAAGAGTAGCGCGATGGCCCATTCCTTCATCAGCGCATGCCTTTCACGCGGGCGGACGATTCTGCTCGTGCTCCTCCTCATCCTCCTCGCCGGCACGACGGCGTATCTCACCATCCCGAAGGAGGCCAACCCCGACGTCTCGATCCCGCTCGTCTACGTCCGCATCCATCTCGAAGGCATCTCTCCGGAGGATGCCGAGCGCATGCTCGTGCGGCCGATGGAGAAGGAGTTGCGCGGGCTTGACGGGCTGCGGGAACTCACCGCCACGGCCTACGAAAGCGGGGCCAACCTGGTCGTCGAGTTCGAGGCGGGGATGGACATCGACACCGTCATCCAGGACGTCCGCGAGAAGGTCGACATCGCCAAGGCGGAGCTGCCCGCCGACGCTGATGAGCCGACCGTCAACGAGATCAATCTCGCCCTCCAGCCTGTCATTGCCGTCTCACTACAGGGTAACATTCCGGAGCGCCAGCTGGTGCGCCTGGCGCGCGATTTGCGCGACGAGTTGGAGGGCATCTCGGAAGTGCTCGAAGTGCAGCTCGCGGGCGACCGGGAGGAGGTTCTCGAGCTGGTCATCGAGCCGGAGGTGCTCGACACCTACAACCTCAACCTCGGCGAGATCGCGGCTGCCGCGAGCCGGAACAACGTGCTCGTCGCGGCCGGCACGATGGACAACGGCGGGGGGCGCCTCGCGGTGAAGGTGCCGGGGCTCTTTGAGTCCCCCGAGGAGTTCTTCAACCTGCCGATCAAGAGCGTGGGCGACACCGTCCTGACGGTTGGCGACATCGCCACGGTAAGGCCCACCTTCAAGGATGCGACGAGCTTTTCGCGCGTGAACGGGCGCCCCTCGGTGACGCTCTACGTGGTCAAGCGGGTGGGGGAGAACGTCGTCGCGGCGATCGCGCAGGTGCGTGCGGTGGTGGCGGCGGAGCAGGCGGGCTGGCCGGCGGGGCTCGAGGTCTCGTTTTCGCAGGATCAGTCGGACGACATCCGCATGATGCTGACAGACCTGCAGAACAACGTCATCAGCGCCGTCGTGCTCGTCCTCGTGGTCTGCATCGGGGCGCTCGGCTGGCGCAGCGGGGTGCTCGTGGGGATCGCCATCCCCGGTTCCTTTTTGACCGGCATGCTCGTCCTCGCGGCGATGGGGCTGACGGTGAACATCATCGTGCTCTTCGCCCTCATCCTCGCCGTCGGGATGCTCGTCGACGGGGCGATCGTGGTGACCGAGCTGGCGGACCGGAAGATGAACGAGGGCAAGCCTCGCGGCGAGGCCTACCTCATCGCCTCGCAGCGCATGGCGATGCCCATCATCAGTTCGACCGCGACCACCCTGGCGGCCTTCCTGCCCCTGCTTTTCTGGCCCGGGGTGGTGGGCGAGTTCATGAAGTTTCTCCCCATCACGCTGGTCGCGACGCTCTCCGCCAGCCTCCTCATGGCGCTGGTCTTTGTCCCGACGCTGGGGGCGATCTTCGGCCGGCCGGGCCCGGCGAGCGCCGCGACCATGCGCAGCCTGGCGGCGGCGGAGGGTGGTGACCTCACCGCGCTGGTAGGGTTCACCGGGGCCTATGTGCGCTTTCTGCGGCGGGCGGTGCGGCGACCTTCCGTCGTCATCGGACTCATCCTCACGCTTTTCGTCGGGTCGATCGGGGCCTACGGCCTGTTCGGCAAGGGCTTGCAGTTCTTTCCCGCCGTCGACCCCGAGTTCGCCTCCGTCCTCGTGCGCATGCGGGGCAATCTCTCGGTCGAGGAGATGGACGCGCTCGTTCGCGAAGTGGAGGCGCGCATCCTCCCGGTCGAGGGGTTCGACTCGGTCAGCGCGCGCACGAGCGTGAGCCTGAGCGGGGACGGGATCTCCGAGGACACCCACGGCATGATCCAGCTCGAACTGAAGGACTGGCGCGAGCGCCGCCCCGGGCGCGAGATCCTCAAGGAGGTCGAATTGCGGACCGTCGGGGTGCCCGGCATCCGCCTCGAACCCCTCCCGGTCGAGGGTCAGGAGGACCTGCGCCTGCGCGTCACGAGCATTCTTCCAATGACCGCCGGGCGCATGCAAAACACCCTCCTCGGGCTGCAGGAGCGCATCGCCCTGCTCCAGCCGGGGGTGCGCTTCGAGCGGATCGATGGGACCCGGGTCCTGCCCGAGGCCCGGTTCCCGGCTCCCCTCGCGGCGCTTCGCCTTGCGCCGGCGGAGGCTGTCGAGCCCGCCGCGGTGCGCCGCGCAGTCGATAGCTGGCTCGCCGCGCGGCCGGAGGAGGGTCTGCTCGCGCGCTGGGACGAGACCTCGGACGACCTGCGGCCGCGGCTTCTCCTCGAGACGCGGGAGCGGCTTGGACTGGTCGAGGGCTTTGGACGCCTCGAAGCGTTCACCGCGGACCTCCGCACGCTCCCGGAAGTGCGCTACGTCGAGACCTTTTCCGGCACCGTGGAGCAGGCGGTCTCGGTCCGCGATCCGTATCCGCTGGCGGAGCTGGCGCTGAGGTTCGACGGCTCCGCGCCGGCCGCGGAGAGTCTGCTCGCCGCGCTCGTCCCGCTTCTCGAAGGCGTGCCGGGGGTGATCGTCGAGCAGCGGGCCATCGAGGCCGGCCCGCCCACCGGAAAGGACATTCAGATCGAGCTCTCGGCCTATAATCCGGCGGTCCTCGAGGCCACTGTGGAGGAGGTGCGCGGCCATCTCGAGACGGTCGAGGGGCTCAAGGAGGTGAGTGACTCGCGGCCCGTGCCCGGGGTCGAATGGCGGGTGCATGTCGACCGCGCGGAGGCGAGCCGCTACGGCGCGGACATCCAGCTCGTGGGCGGCTACGTGCAGTTTGTCACCAACGGGCTCCTCCTCGGCACCTACCGCCCGGAGGCGGCCGACGATGAGGTCGATGTGCGGGCCCGCTTTCCGGGGGGCGATCGCCATCTCGCGCAGATCAAGGCCCTTCGCGTCAACACGCCGATGGGTCAGGTCCCGGTGGGCAACTTCATGGCGGAGACGCCCGCGCCGCAGGTGGGCACGATCGAGCGCGTCGACGGCAAGCGCGTCTACACCGTCTCGGCCAACGTCGATGAGGACAATTACCTCGTCGATAGCAAGGTGCGTGAACTCGGCGCCTGGCGCCGCGAGGTTTCCCTGCCGGAGGGCGTCTCCTGGCGCTTTCGGGGGCAGGATGAGGAGCAACAGGAGTCCATTGCCTTCCTCTCGAAGGCCTTCGCAGTGGCCCTCTTCCTCATGGCGATCATCCTCGTGACGCAGTTCAACAGCTTCTACCAGGCGCTGCTCGTGCTCGTGGCGGTGGTCTTCTCGACCATCGGGGTGTTCATCGGGCTCCTCATCACGGGCTATCCCTTCGGTATCGTGATGAACGGGATCGGGGTCATCGCCCTCGCGGGCATCGTGGTGAACAACAACATCGTCCTCATCGATACCTACGACCACCTGCGCCACCAGGGGCTCGGGGCGATCGATGCCGTCCTGCGCACCTGTGCCCAACGCCTGCGGCCCGTTCTCCTCACGACCATCACGACCTCGCTCGGGCTCCTTCCCATGGTGCTGAAGATGAACATCGATTTCGTCGCGCGGGAGATCACTTTCAATGCGCCCTCCACGCAGTGGTGGGTGCAACTCGCGACCTCGGTCTCCTTCGGGCTGATCTTTGCCACGGCGCTCACGCTCATCGTCACCCCGACCCTGCTCGTGGTCGGGGAGCGGGTCTTCGGTGCGCGCGGCGACCCGACACCCTCGCCAGGGTGAGCGCCGGATCGAGAACGAATCCTGCCTGCCCGTTGTCAAAGGCGTCGACTCCGTTCTAGGTTCCCCGCTTGCGCTTGTTTCGCCCCATTTTGCTGCGTCGCCATCCCGCCATCCGCTGGTCGGTGCGGATCGTTGTCCTCGCCGCACTCGGTGCGGTGCTCGCCTATCCCTGGACGATCAACTGGGTCGTGCGCCTCGCCGCCGGCTCCTTCGGCGCGCGCCTCGAGACGGTTTCGACCGGCTACGGGGGAACTCTCTGGCGCGGCGTGGAGTGGAAGAACGAAGGGGTCGTGGTGCGTCTTGCGCAGCTCGAACTGGCGAGTTTCGCGGAACTGCTGGGCGTCGCGCAAGGGGACAAGGGCCCCCTCCTGGAAGCGGCGGACCTCGTCGTGACGCTGCGTCCGGCGGAGAGCCCGCCGCCAGACGCGTCGCGGGACCGGTTTACGCCGGACGATCTCTTTGCCCTCCTGCGCGCCATTTTTGGCGGCCTCGAAAAGTGGCTGTCCCACACTACGATCGAGGCCGCGCGGCTCGAGGGACTGGCGGGCGGAGCGGTTGATTTCGGCCGTCTGGAGTGGCGTGCGGGGCTGCTGGCGGCCGCCGAGGTGCGGTGGGAGGGCGCGGTCCCGGGCTTTTTCCCCGCCGAGCTCACTCCGCGCCTGGCGACGCTCACGATCGAGCGCTTCGCGGGTGACCGGTTTCTGCTCGCCGCCCAGCATCCGGCGGAGATCGAACTGGGCCTTGGCGCCCGCCGCACCCCCGGGGCCGACCGCGCGCCCTGGGCGCTCGACCTCGGCCTCGGGTGGCCGGGCGGCGAAGTGGCCACGAACGCGCGTCTGCGCGACGACCGGTGGGCCCTGGCGACGGCCTCGCTGACGGGCGAGGTGAGCGCCTTCCCTTGGGCCGGGGCGACCGAACTGGCGGCCCTCGCACCTCAGCTGCGCTTCGACGGGGACTACGATGGGGAGCAGGGCCGCTACACCGTCACCCTTTTGGGCCAAGGCGTCACGCCGCCGCTCGAGGGCGAGGTCTCGGGCGAGCCCTGGACCGCGCGTGTGGTTGCCGCTGGTGACCGCGAGGCGCTCGCCGTGGAAGCCCTCGCGATGGATCTTCCCTGGTTGCGCACGGCGCTTGACGAGCCGCTTATGCTCGACCTCGAGACCCTGCGTCCGGCGCAGGCCGTGACCCTGCGTTGGGAGGTCGACTTCGCCGCCAGCGCGCGGCTGCCAGGTGACGGCCGGGCCTCCGGGAGGCTCTCTCTGGAGCCCGCGGCGGACCTTGCGGAGGCAAGCTTTTCACTGCGCGGGAGCGGCGAGGACTGGGCCCTGCCGCCTGCGCTGGCGGCCTCCGCGGGGCCACTCGGTTTCACCTTTTCGGCCGAGGGCATGGCGAGCCGCGCGTTCATCGAGGCGAGCCGCTGGGAACTCACTTCGGATGAACTCCTCGCCCTCGAGGGCGCCCTGCGCTGGGACCTCTCGAGGACACGCCTGGAGCAGTTCACGGCGGAAGGGGAGGTTCGCCCGGCCCTTCTCGGGTGGTGGGTCGAGCCGGAGCAGGTGGCGTTGAGCGACGATGGGCTCACGCTCGCGGCCGAGCTCGTCCAGACCGCCGACGGCTGGGAACACGCGGGGACTCTCGAGGCCGCCCGTCTCACCCTTGCCGAGGTGTGGTCAAGCGGCCTGAAAATTGGCTGGCAGGGCGAGGGGCCGAACCTCGATGGCTGGGAGCTGAGGCTCGCGCGCGAGGCCGTCACCCTCCACGCGGCCGGTTCTCTCGAGGCGGGGGCGGGTGGCCAGCTCATGGTCGATCGCTTGAGGGAAGAGCGGACGGAGGGGGCGGCGTGGAGCCTGACCGCTCCCTTTGCCCTGACGTGGAGCCCGTCCCCGGAGGGACCGCTCGCGGCGGACCTCTCCCGCCTCGTCCTCGAGCGGGAGGGCGGGGGGCGGCTCGAGCTGGCGGGCCAGTGGGCCGGTTGGCCCGCCACCGAGCTGCGCGTGCGGGTGGCCGAGCTGGGCCACGCCGATGCCGCCCCCTGGTTGCCCACCGCCGAGCTGCCTGAACTGGCCATCGCCGCCTTCGAGGGGGGGCTGCGCGCCACACCGGAGGAAGGGGACACCTTTGGCTGGACCAGTGAGGGCAC
>JBKHAU010000113.1:0-7587 GCA_046542725.1 Opitutales bacterium | reverse complement strand
CCGGCGTCTGCTCCTCGTTCGGCCCATGCTGGTCGATCCGCAGGACGCCACCCGCTTTGTCCCGGGCAACAACACGATCGTCGCGGTCGACGCCATCGGCGCCGGCCAGAACGACATGGTGATGTTTGTCCAGGGCAGCTCCGCCCGCGCCTGCGAGGGCCTCAAGGCCGTGCCGGTCGATGCCGCCATCGTGGGCATCGTCGACTCCGTCGATGTGCATGGAAAACAGATCTTCTCCGCCAGCACCGACACGACCGCTTCTTCCTGATACGCGAACCCTTGCATTGATCACTGGACCCCATGGACGCACAGACAATCGACGCCATCGTCGCTGAAACGCTCGCCAAGCTGCAGGGTGGCGGCAACGGCACAGCCCCCTCGCCGAAGCCCGCCGAGCCGGCCCGCATGCCTTCCTCCTGGAAGCACCCGCAGCATGCCGGCCGGGGCTCCCTCCCCGGCGTCTTTGCCGATGCGGCTGACGCCGCCCGCGCCGCCCAGGCCGCCTTTGAAGAACTGCGTCCGCGCGGCCTCGCGGCCCGCGCCAAGGTCGTCGAGATCGTCAAGACGCTCTGCGCGGAGAAGGCCGAGGAGTGGGGCAAGCTCGAGTTCGGCGAGACCCAGATCGGCCGCCTCGACCACAAGATCGCCAAGCTTCAGGCCATCCCGAATGTGCCGGGCGTGGAGTGGCTCCATCCCCACGGGATGAGCGGCGATCACGGCATCACGATGGAGGAGCGTTCGCCCTTCGGCGTGGTCTGCGCCATCACCCCGGTGACGCACTCGATCCCGACGCTCTCCTGCAACATCATCAACATGGTGGCGGCGGGAAACACCGTCGTGATCAACGCCCACCCCGGCGGCGCCCGTGGCGCGGCCGAAGCGGTCGCCACCTTCAACCGCGCGATCGAGCACGAGATCGGCATCGCCAATGTCGTCACGATTGTCGAGAAGCCGACGATCGAGTCGTTCAACGCCCTGTGCGCGGCGGAGGAGGTCGCTCTCCTCTGCATCACCGGCGGCCCCATGGTGGTGCAGGCCGCCCTCAAGAGCGGCAAACGCGCGATCTGCGCCGGCCCCGGCAACCCGCCGGTCGTCGTCGATGAGAGCGCCGACCTCGACAAGGCGGCCCGCGACATCATCTACGGCGCGGCTTTCGACAACAACCTGCTCTGCATCGGGGAAAAGCAGATCTTCGTCATCGACGCGGTCTACAAGCCGTTCCTCGCCGCCCTCAAGCGCGCTGGCGCCGGCCACCTCAATGCCCGCCAGCTCGAGACCCTCACCGGGGAAGTCTTTACCTACAAGGAAGACGGCGGCGGCTGCTCGCACCCCGTCCTCAAGCGCGAGCTCGTCGGCGCCGATGCCACCCGCCTCGCCGAGGTGGCCGGGCTTTCGGTGGCGGGCGACTGCCAGATGCTTTTCGCCGAGACGGACTTCGACCACCCCTTCGTGCAGGAGGAGCAAATGATGCCCTGCCTGCCCGTCGTGCGGGCCCGCAACATCGAACAGGCCATCCACATGGCCAAGGAGTCGGAGCACAACTACAAGCACTCCGCCATGATCCACACCGCCCACGTCGGTCACATGACGGCGATGGGCCGCCTCATGGACAGCACGCTCTTCGTGAAAAACGGCCCCTGCACGGCCGGCCTCGGGATGGGCGGCGAAGGCTACGCCAGCTTCTCCGTCGCGACCACCACCGGCGAGGGCATCACCACGCCGATGACCTTTACCCGCACCCGCCGCTGCGTCCTCGTCGACGCGCTGAACATCGCCTGATCCTGCCATGCTTCACGCCCGAGTCGTCGGCCACGCGCACAGCACGGTGCATCACCCGAGTCTTCGGGGGGTGCGGCTGCTCCTCTGCGAGGGCCTCGAGGCGGATGCCAGCGGCAACGGGAAGTTCTTTCTCGCGGCCGACTGGCAGGGCGCCGGGATCGGTTCCCGCGTGATGGTGACGACCGATGGCGGCGCCGCCTCCCGCGAGGTGCACGATGACTCCACCCCGCTGCGCAACGTCATCCTCGGCATCATCGACGAAACCGCGGAGGTGGCCTCATGAGGGTGGGGCGTGTCATCGGCAAGGTCGTGCTCGGCGACGGCGTCCCCGCCTACCGCGGCGGCCGCTGGCTCCTCGTCAGCCCCTGCGACCGCGCGGCCCTGGCCGATCCCGAGACCGTGCGGGTCTCGGCCGAGCCCTCCCTCGTGGTCTACGACGACCTCGGCGCCGGCCCCGGCGACCTCATTGGCTTCACCGAAGGCGGGGAGGCCACCCGGCCCTTTGACCGCCCCATGCCGGTCGATGCCTACAACTGCTGTCTGCTCGACCGCGTCACCCTGGACCCCAGATACCTTTCCGCGTCATGAAAAAGCTTTACACTCTCAAGGACCTCGAGGCGATGCACGCCCGCGGCGAGAGCCTCGCCGCCCTCCCCGAGGGCACGCAGCTCACGCCCATGGCCCGCGACTTTCTCCGCGCCCAGCAGCGCGGCAGGAAGGGACCCGCCTCCGCCGCCACGCCGGCGACCCCGCCCGAGCCAATCGTCCCGGATTATGAATACCGCTGGACGCCCGGCCGCGATCCCAGGACCCCGGCCGAGATCCAGGCCTTTTTCACCTCCCCGCCGATCGAGGAGCTCAAGCGCCGGATGTGCGCGATGGGGGAGCGCATGTGGCAGAAGGGTTACACCGACGGCAACGGCGGCAACCTCACCCTCCGCGTCGGCGACAACTTGGTCCTCTGCACGCCGACCCTCGTTTCCAAAGGGTTCATGACCCCGGAGATGATGTCCCTTGTCGACATGGAGGGGAAGCAGCTGGCGGGCAAATTCAAGCGCACCAGCGAGTGCATGACGCACCTGGGGATCATGAAGCGCCAGCCCGCGGCCAAGGCCTGCTGTCACGCCCACCCGCCGCATGGGACCGCCTACGCGGTGGCAAAAGTGGCGCCCCCGACCTGCCTCATTCCCGAGGCGGAAGTCTTTCTCGGGGTCATCGGCCGGGCCGAATACAAGACGCCCGGCACCCCCGAGAACGCCGACGCGGTCGGCGAAGCCGCCGTCGATCACCAGGCCGTCCTGATGGAAAACCACGGCGTCATCACCTGGGGCAAGGACATCGAGGATGCCTACTGGAAGATGGAGAATGTCGATGCCTACTGCCAGACGGTTCTCCTTGCTTCGATGCTCGGCAAGGAACTCACCCCGATTCTCCCGAAGCAGGCGAAGGAACTCATCGCCCTGCGCAAGACGCTCGGCATGAGCGACTACCGCGAAGACTGGAAGGAGTGCGAACTCTGCGACGTCTCCGAGTTTCGCCCCGGCTTTGCCGGTCAGGTCTCGACCTGCGCCCTGCCCGAAAAGGCCAAGACACCGTCGAGCGACTGTGGTTGCAGCGCCTCGGGTGCTTCCGTCCTGCCCGACCCGGAAGCCGAAAAGATCGTGCAAGCCATCACCGAGCGCCTCTGGAAACAGACGCAGGCGCAAAGCTGAAGCCGAGTCCATTTTCAAGGCCCGCGAACACCGAAACACACCACCCCTGAATCCGAAGACCCTGTCATGAAAGTCACCATCATCGGAGGCGGCGGACGCGTCGGCTCGAACGCCGCTTTCGCCCTCCAGTGCGCCGGCATCGTCTCGTCCATCCAGCTCATCGACGCCAACGCGGACCTCGCCGAGGGGGAGGCCCTGGACCTCCTCCACGGCGCCGCCAGCCTGAGCGACCAGCGCATCTATGCCGGTGACTACGAGCGGGCGCGCGACACCGACCTCTACGTCATCACGGCCGGTTCGCGCCGCAAGCCCGACGAGTCGCGTCTCGACCTGATCAACCGCAACGTGAGCATCTTCCGCTCCATCCTGCAGTCGATCCGGGATGCCGGGCACAAGCCCTGCGCGCAGTTCTTTGTCGTCTCGAACCCGGTCGACATCCTCACCGAGCTCGCCGTCCAGACCCTGAGTGTGGACAAAAGCCAGGTCTATGGCCTCGGCACGATGCTCGACACCGCCCGCTTCCGTTCCCTCATCGCGCAGGAGCTGAAGCTCCCCGCGACGCAGGTGAAGGCCCTCATCCTCGGCGAGCACGGCGACTCGATGGTCCCGATCTGGTCCTCCGCGATGGTCGCCGGGCTGCCTCTCGCGGGCATGAAGGGCGTGTCTCCAAATTTTCAGACGCAGCTCTTCAAGCGCACCCAGGGCAGCGGCGCCGAGGTCATCCGCCGCAAGGGCGGGGCCGGCTGGGCGGTCGGCGCGACGATCGCCGAGGTCGTTCATGCGGTCGCCCTCAACAAGCGCCAGATTCTCCCCGTGTCCTCCCATCAGACGGGCGCCTACGGCTTGCGCAACATCTCCATCAGCGTGCCGACCGTCGTCGGCCGCGAAGGCGTCATCGAGCATGTCGAGTTTGACCTTTGGCCCAAGGAGAAGCAGGGTCTTGTCCGCTCCGGCCAGGCCCTCAAGGACACGCTCTCCAAGGTGCAAAGCGCGTAGCGCGCCGCCCTGACTGTCAGAACGCGTTTCCCCCGCGCCCGCGCCGGACCGCCCCCAGACTGTTCTCCACGATATGGATACCCCGCCCGTTTACCTCGCGGTGGATCTCGGCGCGACGAGCGGCCGGGTCATCGCCGGCGCCGTTCATGACGGCGTCCTGAAGCTGAAGGAGGTGCATCGCTTTCCGACCCTCGGGGTGCGGCTCAACAGCGGCTACCACTGGGACGTGCTCGGGCTCTACAGCTCGGTCCTCGAGGGGCTGCGCCGCGCCGCGCAGGAGTATGGGGAGCGCATCGCGGGCATCGGGGTCGACACCTGGGGCGTCGACTATGCCCTCCTCGACCGCCACGGACGTCTCCTCGGCAACCCGCACCAATACCGCGACAGCCGCACCGACGGGCTCATCGAGGCGGTGCAGGAGACCATCTCCGCCGAGACGATCTACGCCGAGACGGGAAGCCAGTTCCTCGCTTTCAACTCGATTTATCAACTGCGCGCAGAGCAGGTGAAGGAGCCGGCGCGCCTCGAGGCCGCGGCGGACCTGCTTTTCCTCCCCGACCTCTTTGCCTACTGGCTCTGCGGGGCGAAGGTGCAGGAGCGCACGATCGCGAGCACGACCCAGCTCTGGAATCCGCAGCGCGAGGCGTGGTCCGACTCGCTCCTCGAGGCCCTCGGCCTGCCGAAGCGGCTCTTTCGCCCCGTCACCGAGCCCGGCACCGAGATCGGCACGCTCCTTGGGCACGTGCAGGAGGAAACGGGTCTGGGCGCCGTCCCGGTTCTCGCCGTGGCGGGCCATGACACCGGCTCGGCCGTCGCCGGAGCGCCGCTCGTGGCGGACAATCCGGCCTTTCTCAGCTCGGGCACCTGGTCGATCATGGGGTGCGAGTTGCCGCGCCCGATCGTGAACGAGGCGGCGCGCGCCGGTGGATTTTCCAATGAAGCGGGGGTCGAGGGGACGACCCGCTTCCTGAAGAACATCTGCGGCATGTGGCTGATCGAGCAACTGCGCGAGCAGTGGTCCAAGGAGGGCCACGACTACAGCTACGACAACCTCCTCGACATGGCGCGTGAAGCCCGGCCGTTTCTCTCGCTCATCGACCCCGACGACGCGCGTTTTGCCCGTCCCGGCAAGATGGCGGATCGCCTCTGCGACTACTGCCGCGAGACTGGTCAGGCCGTTCCCGAGACGAAGGGCGAACTCGTGCGCCTCGCCTTCGAAAGCCTGGCCTGCAAGTATCGCCTCGTCTTCGACACGCTCGAGAAGCTCGCCGGCCGCACCTTCCCCGCCCTGCGCATCGTTGGCGGGGGCAGCCAGAACGCCTTTCTCAACCAGTGTACTGCCAGTGCGCTGGGCAAGCCCGTCCTCGCGGGCCCGGTGGAGGCGACTTCGCTTGGCAATCTGCTCCTCCAAATGAAGGCGTGCGGCGCCATCGCCGATCTCGCCGAGGGGCGTCGGCTCGTCGAGCACTCCTTCGCTACCCGCGAGTTTCACCCCGAGGACACCGCCGCCTGGAGGGAGCCCGTGCAACGTCTTCAACAACTCATTACACCGTGACTCCCGACGTCTCTCAACGCGCCACCGGGCAGGCTGTCCAGCTCATGGCCACCTGCCTCTGCGATGCCTTTTTCGCCGACACCGCGCGCGCCACCGTCGAGGTGCTCGAGCACGCCGGCTGCTCCGTCGAGTTTCCCGAGAGGCAGACCTGCTGCGGACAGCCCGCCTTCAACGGCGGCGACTGGGACAGCTCGCGCCGCGTCGTCGAGCACACCCTCAAGGTCTTTGCCGGCGACAAGCCCGTCATCGTGCCGTCCGGTTCCTGTGCCGCGATGGTCTTTCACGGCTCGCCTCTCCAGTTCGAGAAGCACCCTTCGCTGCCCGCCGTGCAGCAGATGGCGGGGCGCACCTGGGAACTCTTCGACTACCTCGTCAACGGCCTCGGAGTGACGTCCTGGCCGGGGCACTTCGAGGCCCGCGTCGCCATCCATCACTCCTGCCACACGCGCGGCAGCGGGACCGGGGCCGCTCTCCTCCAGCTCCTCGAAAGCATCGAGGGCGTGGAACTGGTCGAGGTGACCGAGCGCGACCAGTGCTGCGGCTTCGGCGGCACCTTTTCCGTGGCCTTTCCCGAGATCTCGAAGTCGATGGGCTGCATCAAGATCGAGCACCTCCTCAAAAACACCCCCGACTACGTGGTTTCGGCCGACATGAGTTGCCTCATGCACCTGAAGGGATTGGCTGAAAAGCAGGATCGCCCGATGCACATCTGGCACGCTGCCCAGATCCTTTCCGCCGCCTTGGCAAACCGCTGATGCACCTCCATTTTGAACCGCGAATGCGCGCGAATTTGCACGAATGATAGAGGACGGATGGTCGTCTTTTTTTGATTCGCGTCCATTCGCGTGCATTCGCGGTTAACCGTTCACCCCCTTTTCTGACCATGGCCGCCTCCCAGCCCATCGACACCTACGCCCACGACCTCGACGAGGAGGTCCGTACCTCCGTCCTCGAGGCCAGCCGCAAGAAGGTGCTCAGCCGCGACGCCGGCCTCTTTGGGGACTTTCCGGATGCCGATGAGCTGCGCCGCAAGGCGGGGCAGCTCAAGCAGCACACCCTCGAGCACCTCGACCAGTATCTCGAACAGGCTGTCGGTGCGCTCGAGCGCAACGGGGTGAAGGTGCATTTCGCGGTCGATGCGGCCTCCGCCAACCGGCAGGTGACAGAAATCTTTCAACGGGCTGGCGTTGAGCGGGTCTGCAAATCGAAGAGCATGGTGACGGAGGAGATCCACCTGCGCCCCCACCTCGAAGAGGCCGGTATCGCGACGATCGAGACCGATCTGGGGGAATACATCATTCAGCTCGATGGCGACTACCCGAGCCACATCGTCACGCCGATCGTGCATAAGAACCGGCGGCAGATCGCCCGCACCTTCGAGAAGCATGGCCTCGGCGACTACAACGACGATCCCGAGACGATCACCCGTCGCGCCCGCCAGAAGCTGCGGCAGGAATACCTCTCCGCCACCGGCACGATCACCGGGGCCAATTTTGTCTCCGCCGAGTCGGGCCGCCTCGTCCTCGTGACGAATGAGGGCAACTC
>JBKHAU010000112.1:0-7593 GCA_046542725.1 Opitutales bacterium | reverse complement strand
CACGAGGCCTTTGCGGCGGCGGTGCGGGAGCGGTTTCCCGAGGCCGAGGTGGCGGCCCGCTTCGTCCCCGAGGCGGACCGCGACGCGCCCTTTCCCGAGCATGTGCGCCGCGAACTCGAGGCCTGGATCCTCGCCCTGCCCAAGCCCGTCGCGCTCTTCACCTTCACCGACCGGCTTGCCCTCGAGGCCGACGAAGTCTGCCGGCGCGCCGCCCTCGAGGTGCCCCGCACCGTCGCCCTCCTCGGCGTGGGCAACGACTCGACCCGCATCGAGTTCGCCCATGTCCCGCTCTCCAGCATCGAGTTGCCGACAGAAGACAATGGCTACCGCGCGGCCGAATTGCTCGAGCGCTGGCGCCTGCACGGCGAACGCCCGCCGGCGATCTCCCTCGTGGCGCCCCGGCGCCTCGTCGCCCGGCGTTCGAGTGATCACCTCGCCGTGCCCGACGACCGCGTCGCGGTCGCCCTCGACTATATCCACGAGCACCTCCGCAATCCCATCCGGGTCGATGAAGTGGCACGGGCCGCCGGGGCCTCCCGCCGCACCCTCGAGGTCGCCTTTCGCCAGCACCTGCACCAGTCGGTCTACCAGATGGTGCAGAACCTCAAGTTCGAGCATGCCCTCGAGTTGCTCGGACAACGCGACATCCCGATCGGCGAGATCGCGAGCCTCGTCGGGTTCCCGGAGCCCAAGGCCTTCTCCCGCGCCTTTCGCGAGCGTTTCGGGCAGAGCCCGAGCGAGTATCGGCGGGGTGGCCCACAGCGCGGCGCGCTCCCGCAGGCCTCCGCGCAATTTGCGAACTGATTTGCGCGATATGCGGATGCATTCTCCGGGGGCGGCTGCTATCCTGCCTGTCATGCCCCGACCCCGTATCCTCCTCACGACCACGTCTTTTCAGGACACCCCTGGCGCGCATCACGCCCTCCTCGAGAAAGCCGGCTATGAGATTGTGCGCGAGCGGGGGCCGCTGCCGGAAGCGCGCATGCTCGAACTGGTGGGGGAAATCGACGCCATGATCTGCGGGGACGACGCGCTCACCGCGGCGGTGATCGACAAGGCACTTCCGCGCCTGAAGGTGATCAGCAAGTATGGCATCGGGCTCGACAAGATCGATGTGGAGCACGCCACGGCGCGCCAACTGCCCGTCCTTTTCACACCGGGCGTCAATCACACGACGGTGGCCGAGCACACGATGAGCCTGCTCCTTGCCCTCCGTCGCCGGCTCGTCGACCTCGCGGTGGCGACGCGCGCGGGCGAGTGGAAACGACTCACGGGGCACGAAATCATGGGTTCGACGCTCGGCATCGTCGGCCTCGGCCGCATCGGCAAAGAGGTCGCCAAGCGCGCCCGCGCCTTCGGGCTCGAGGTCATGGCCTACGACATCCACTGGGACGCCGAGTTCGCGGCGGCGCACGCGGTGACCCGCGTGGCGAGCGTCGAAGACCTCTATCCGGTGGCCGACTTTCTCTCCCTCCACACGTTTCTCTCCGACGAAACGCGCGGCATGATCAATGCCGGGAGCATCGCGAAAATGAAGGACGGCGCGGTCATCCTCAACTGCGCCCGCGGCGAGCTCGTCGAGACCGCCGCGGTCGCCGAGGCGCTCGAGAGCGGCAAGCTGGGCGGCTATGGAGCCGACGTGCTGGACGAGGAACCGCCCCCCGCGGACCACCCGCTCCTCCGCGCGCCCCATTGCCTCATCACTCCCCATATCGGCTCGCGCACCTACGAGAGCGTGCAACGACAAGCCGGCATGGCTTGCGAGAACCTCATCCGGTTCTTGAATGGAGAAACCCCCTTGGCCCAAGCCAATCGATTCTGAACCCTTCCCCACAAAAACATCATGAGTGACTCCGACATCGGACTCGTGGGTCTGGCCGTCATGGGCCAGAACCTCGCCCTCAACATCGCCGACCACGGTTTTCGCATCTCCGTCTACAACCGGACGACTTCGAAGATGACAGACTTCGTCGACGCGAATCCCGACACCCCCGGCGGACTGGTCGGCTGTGAAACGCTCGAAGGCTTTGTCCAGTCGCTCAAGCGGCCGCGCAAGGTCATCATCCTCGTCCAGGCGGGCCGGGCAACCGACGCCGTCATCGGGGGTCTCGTGCCTCTGCTCGAAGAGGGCGACATCCTCATCGACGGGGGCAATGCGCAGTGGACCGACACCATCCGCCGCGAGAAGGAACTCACCGACAAGGGCCTGCGCTTCATCGGCAGCGGCGTGAGCGGGGGCGAGGAAGGCGCGCGCTTCGGGCCCGCTCTCATGCCCGGCGGCACCCCCGAGGCCTGGAAGTATCTCAAGCCGATCTGGGAGGCCATCGCGGCCAAGGTCGACCCCGAGACGGGGCAGGAACTGAAGGGCGCCAAGCCCGGTCAACCGGTCGAAGGCGGCGTGCCCTGCACGGCTTATATCGGCCCCAACGGCGCCGGGCACTACGTCAAGATGGTACACAACGGGATCGAATACGGCGACATGCAGATGATCTGCGAGGCCTACGATCTCATGCGTGGGGTCCTCGGCATGAAGCCCGCCGAGATGGCCACTGTCTTTAAAAAATGGAACGAGGGCCGCCTCAACAGCTTCCTCATCGAAATCACGGCCGAGATCCTCGCGCAGGCCGATCCGGTCAGCGGTCAGCCCTTCGTCGATGTCGTGCTCGACACCGCCGGCCAGAAGGGTACGGGCAAATGGACCAGCATCGACGCGCTCAACATGGGCGTGCCCGCCCCGACGATCGCCGAGTCCGTCTTTGCCCGCTGCCTGAGCGCGGTGAAAGACGAGCGCATGGCTGCGGCGAAGATTCTTCCGCCGCGCCCCGACATTGCCTTCGAGGGCGACCGCGAGGCCTTTCTCGACGCCATCGAGGACGCGCTCTACTGCTCCAAGATCTGCTCCTACGCGCAGGGCTTCCAACAGATGCGCTACGCCCAGAAGGAATACGACTGGGAACTCAACTTCGGCGAGATCGCGCAGGTTTTCCGCGGCGGGTGCATCATCCGCGCCGGCTTCCTGCAGGAGATCACGGAGGCCTATGACCGCGACAGCGACCTCCTCAACCTCCTCCTCGACCCCCACTTCCGCGATGCCCTCGCCAAGGCCGAGCCGGCTTGGCGCAAGGTCGTCGCCACCGCCGTGACGCATGGCGTGCCCGTGCCCACCTTCGGCAGTTCGCTCTCCTACTACGACGGCTACCGCACCGAACGCCTCCCGCAGAATCTCCTTCAGGCCCAGCGCGACTTCTTCGGCGCCCACACCTATGAGCGGGTCGATCAACCCCGCGGCAAGTTCTACCACATCGACTGGCCCGAGCCCGACCGCCCGCAGCTGGAGATGTAGGGCCTTCGGCGAGATGCCAAGCGATTGGAGCCCCGCTCTCGCGGGCGCATTCATCACTCAGCACTCATCCTTCAGCATTTCCCACCCCTCATGCCCGAGACCTTTCACGTCGTCCCCGTCGAGACGCACAACCAGCTTGTCGAAGCGGCGTATCGCCACCGCGGATACACCACCGAGGAGGCGCGGGCGGCGGCCGAGTTTGCGGCCCACGCCACGCGCCACGGCATCCGCACGCACAACGCGCTCAAGGCCCTCCACCTCGATCACCTCTTCGGCTCCGGCGGCAACGGCTGCGTTCCCGGGGCCCGCATCGAGAAACACAGCTCCCGCTTCGCCGCCACCCAGGTGTGGAACGCGAACCGGAAGCTCGGCCAGGCCGTCGCCCGCGAGGCGATGGAGACCTGTATCCAGATGGCCGATACGTATGGCGTGGGCATCGTCTCGGTCGACCAGGCCTTTCACTATCTCTGGGGCGGGGGCTATGTGATGGACGCCGCCCAGCGCGGCTACCTCGCCTATACGAACTGCACCGCCGCGCTGGCCGAGGTCGTGCCGTTCCAGGGCAAGTTCCCCACCCTCGGGACCAATCCGCACTCCTGGGGCTTTCCCACGACGGAGGCCATCGGCTATCCCCTCGTCATCGACTGGGCGACCTCGGTCGTCGCGATGGGTCGCGTGCAGCAGCTCGCCCGCGAGGGCCAGCCGCTCCCCCCGAACGCGGCGGTCGACGCCGCGGGCGAGCCCACGACCGATCCCACCAAGGCTGTCGCGCTCCTTCCCTTCGGCGCGCACAAGGGCTACGGCCTGAGTTTGATCAACGAGATCGTGGCGGCCTTCATCGGGGGTTCCCTCCCCACCCTGCGCTGCCGCGCGATGGAGGCGGGCGAAAAGCAGACGCCGAGCTTCTTTTTCCAGGTCATCCATCCCGAGGCGCTTTCGTCGGGGGCCTTTGCCGCCGGTCGAGACCAGGCAGCCAACGTCAAGGCGGTCCTCGCCGACATCCTCGGGCACGGCAACGAAGGCTGCCTCCTGCCCGGCCAGATCGAGGCGCAAGCCGCGCGCCGGGCGGATGCGGCCGGAGGCCTTCTCTTCTCCGCGGCGGAGATCGAGGCCTTTGGCGAACTGTCCGTCGAGTGTGGTCTCGACCCCTGGTCGCCCGATGCCTTTCCCGTCGCTCCCTGAATGCATCCTTTTCCTTTTCGCCAACGCACATCCCCCGAATCCATGACTCTACCGATCAAATCTGCCGCTGAATGCGCCTACGACTGCGTGTCGCTGGGCGAAATCATGCTCCGCCTCGATCCCGGCAACGGCCGCGTGCGCACCGCGCGCTCCTTCACTGCCTGGGAAGGCGGGGGCGAGTACAACGTCGCGCGCGGTCTGCGCAAGGCCTTCGGGCTGCGCTCGGCGGTCGTCACCGCACTGGCCGACAACGAAGTCGGACACCTCATCGAGGACTTCATCTGTCAGGGTGGAGTGGATACACGCTTCATCCAGTGGGCCCCCTACGATGGCCTCGGCCGGACCGTGCGCAACGGACTCAACTTCACCGAGCGCGGCTACGGCGTGCGCGGGGCGGTCGGCGTGCCTGACCGCGGCCTCACCGCGGCCAGCCAGATGAAGGTGGGCGGCTTTGACTGGGAGCACCTTTTCGGTGAACTCGGGGTGCGCTGGTTTCACACCGGCGGAATCTATGCCGCGCTTTCCGAGACGACGCCCGACGTCGTCATCGAGGCCGTCAAGATCGCGAAAAAGCACGGCACGATCGTGTCGTATGATCTCAACTACCGGCCCTCCCTTTGGAAAAGCATCGGCGGCCATGCCAAGGCCCAGGAGGTCAACCGCGAGATCGCGAAGTATGTCGACGTCATGATCGGCAACGAAGAGGACTTCACCGCCTGCCTCGGTTTCGAGGTCGAGGGCGCCGACGAGCATCTGAGCAAGATCGAGATCGACAGCTTCAAGGCGATGATCGAGCGCGCCGTGGCCGAGTTCCCCAACTTCAAGGCCACCGCCACGACGCTGCGCGGGGTCCATACCGCGACGGTCAATGACTGGGGCGCGATCGTCTGGCACGATGGCCGGTTCTACGAGAGCCGGAGCTATCCGAAGCTCGAGATCTTCGACCGCGTGGGAGGGGGCGACAGCTTTGCCTCCGGTCTCGCCTTTGGCTTCATGGAAACAGGTGACCCGCAGAAGGCGGTCGACTATGGCGCGGCCCACGGAGCCCTCGCCATGACGACGCCCGGCGACACCTCCATGGCGACGCGCAAGGAAGTGGAAAAGCTGATGGGCGGAGGGAGCGCCCGTGTGGTCCGATGAGCACCCTGCCCGACATTTCCCCCGAGTTGCTCGGCACAAGCAAGGTCATCCCCGTCGTCGTGCTCGAAGACGCTGCGAAGGCCGTCGACCTCGCCAAGGCGCTGCTCGCCGGCGGAATTGAAGCGATCGAGCTGACCTTTCGCACGAAGGCGGCCGCGGAGGCCATCCGCGCGGTCCGCGCCGAGGTCCCCGAGATGGTCGTCGGCGCGGGCACCATCCTCACCCCCGCCCAGGTCGACGAAGCAGTGGCGGCGGGCGCGCAGTTTGCCGTCGCCCCGGGGCACAACCAGCAGGTCACCGCCCGGGCGACGGAAAAGGGCCTGCCCTTCGCCCCCGGCGTGATGACGCCGACCGACATCGAGGCCGCCCTCTCGGTCGGCTTTCGCACCCTGAAGTTTTTCCCTGCCGAATCGGCCGGGGGCGTGACCCACCTGAAGAGCCTCATTGCCCCCTACCAACACATGGGCGTGCGCTTCATCCCCACCGGTGGGATCAGCGCCGACCTCGCGCGGGCCTACCTCGACCTGCCTGCGGTTCTCGCGGTGGGTGGCTCCTGGCTGACGCCGAAGGACGTCATCGCGGCGGGCGATTGGGGCCGCATCACTCAAATCGCGCGCGAATCCCTCGCCGCTCTCGCCTGAGACATTCCTTCCCTCTGCGCCTTCTTCCCCATGACTCCTTCCGACCTCTTCGATCTCTCCGGCCAGACCGCCGTCATCATCGGAGGCACCGGTGAACTCTGTGGGGCGATGGCCGAGGGTCTCGCCGCCGCCGGTGCCCACGCCGTGCTCGTCGGCCGCAGCGAAACCAAGGCGCAGGCCCGCCTCGACCGTATCTCTGCGGCCGGCGGCGCCGGCTCCTTCATTCCGACCGATGTCGCCTCACGCGCCGCGCTCGAGGAACTGTGCAAGGCCGTGGTGGCCCGGCACGGGACCATCGACATCCTCGTCAACGGGGCCGGGGTGAACTCGCCGACCCCGTTTTTCGACATTTCGGAGGACGAGATCGACCGCATCCTCGCGGTCAACCTGAAGGGGGTCATCCTTGCCTGCCAGGTCTTCGGCCAGCAGATGGTCGGGCAGGAACACGGCGGCTCGATCATCAATGTGGGCTCAATTTCGGGTCTCAACCCGCTCTCGCGCGTCTTCACCTATGGAGCCTCGAAGGCCGCCGTGCATAACCTCACGCGCAACCTCGCGCGCGAGTGGGGCCAACAAGGCGTGCGGGTGAACACGCTCGTGCCCGGCTTTTTCCCCGCCGAGCAGAACCGCAAGGTGCTCACCCCCGACCGCGTCGAGACGATCCTTGGCAAGACCCCGATGCACCGCTTCGGTGAAGCTCACGAACTCGTCGGCGCGACCCTCCTCCTCGCCAGCCGCCGCGCCGGAGGCTTTCTCACCGGCACCGAACTGATCGTCGACGGCGGCTTCAACGCCTTCAGCATCTAGGATGTCGGGGGGTCTCGAAGTCGGGAGGTCGGGGGGTCGCCTTCAGCACCCCAATCATCATTCATCCTTCAGCATTCATCACTCCATATGACCGCCTTCATCCACGACCACTTCCTCCTTCCCAACGACGCCGCCCGTACCCTCTACCATGAGTATGCCAAGGATGCGCCGATCATCGACTACCACTGCCACCTGCCGCCGGCACAGATCGCAGCCAACCATCAGTTCGCCGATCTCGCCGAGGTCTGGCTTGGGGGTGACCACTACAAGTGGCGGGCGATGCGGACGAACGGGGTCGACGAGCGCCTCTGCACGGGCGACGCCTCCCCGCGCGAGAAGTTCGACGCCTGGGTGGCGACCGTCCCCTACACTCTGCGCAACCCGCTCTACCACTGGTCCCATCTCGAGCTGAAGCGCTACTTCGACCTCGACCTGCGCATCGAGCCAGCCAGCGGCGACGCCATCTGGGAAGCCGGCAAC